>JAPPHD010000145.1 GCA_028821125.1 Gammaproteobacteria bacterium | reverse complement strand
ACATGGAACCGCAGATGGCGATACCCCAGAGCGACAGCAGGAACATCTCCCAGGATCGGAACTGCAACGCCAGGAAAAGTATGGCGGGGATCAGGGCGATCAACAGCACGATACCCACCCAGTTTCCCACGAAGGAAGCCGAAATCGCCGTCCCCAGCGCCAGTCCACCCTCGCCGCGCCGCGCCAGCCTGTAGCCTTCGATCATGGTGGGTACGGCGTCCGGCGTGCCGGGGATATTCACCAGCACGGCCGAAATGGCGCCTCCGAAGACGCTCCCGGTGTAGACACCCAGGATGAACATGATCGCCGTGTACTGGGACATGCCCACCGTGAGTCCGATGAGCAGCGTCATGGCCATGGTCGTGGACAACCCAGGCATGGCGCCCCAGAGAATCCCCAGCGTGACGCCCGCCAGGCACGCCGCCCAGAGCCAGGGGTCGAACGCGATCAGGACGAGCTGGTCCTGGATTTGTGCAAGCGCCTCCATGGCGGCGTCAGTATCCCGCAGGCATGGGAATGCCGAATCCGTACCGGAATATTGACGCCAGGAGTTCCACCGAAACCAGCGCCACGATCAGGCAGCGGGCCGGATGCGCCTGCCAGAAGAGCCGGAGGATCCAGGCGACCATGACCATCGAAATCACTTCGTAGCTGCTGATCCTGGCGGTGAAGAAACCCAGCGGCAGGCTGATTTCGAAGTTGATCAGCCCGACCAGAAAGACGTATGCGGTCACCATGGCCATGAGCAGTGCCGTTCGTGTCGTTTCGCGTGCCGCTCCGCCGCCTGTTTCGCCCCCGGTTTCGGCCGCCGTTTCGGCCGCGTTTCCTCCACCCGTTTTGCCCGCCAGGCCGATCGCTCGACAGGCGTTCGCCCAACGCCTCGGCAGGTCGCCGAAATCAACTAGCGTTGCCCCCGCCCGAATTGCGCGCCACCCAAGAATAACGGACATGGCAAACAACGTGAATCCGATGATCACCGGGAACAGCCCGGGCGCCGTGGAGATCGATCCGGGCACATCCAGCCGGATGGAGAACACTACAGTCAATGCGGCGAAGAACGCGATAACCAGCGCGGCGCCAAGGTCCTTGCCGGCCGCAGCGCGATCAGGTCCCTCCCCGCCTCCGGCCCTGGCCTGCCGGGGTTCTGCCGCGGCCTGCGCCTGCCGCGATTCTGGTTCCGTCTCCGCCTGCCGCGATTCGGCGGAGAGTTCCGGAGAACGGCTATTCGCCATCGTGGATGGGCAGGACGCTATACCCTGGCGGCGGCCACCACTGGTCGAATTCCTCCGATCGCGGCAGATCGAGTTCCTCCGCCGTCCGCGCACCGGGGATCATGAGTTCCTCGAATACGCTGGCGGAGTTCGTCTCCACCTGCGCGGCGCGCCGATCTGCTTCCGGGCCGATCAACAAATCAACCGCAAAGTGGCGCTCGGCCACCTGCGCCCGAAACGCTTCGGACTGCGCGGCCGCGACGAACGCCGCTTCCACCTGGCGAATGATCTCCGGCGGCGTGTTCCTGCGGATCCCGAGGTTATACGCGCCGCTCGGAGGTAACTGATCCCGAATACCCGGAATGAAGTTGACCAGCGACGGCATGATCCGGCCGCTGGGCGTGACGATGTCCTCAAGGCTCGTCTGTTGCAGCGGCACGAGCTGGCCCGCGTCCACGTACTGAATGTGCTCGTGCACCCCGCCGCCGGTGATGTCGACCTCGCCGTTGAGCCCCGCCAACGTCGCCAACTGCCCGCTGTTGTAGGGGACGTACCGCAGCTCAATACCAGCGGCTTGTGCCACGACCGCGGCGAATTCGTGCCACTGCCCTCCGGTACCGGACGTGGAAATCGTCAGCGAGCCTGGATTCGCCCTGGCCGCTTCGACCACATCAGCAAACGTCTTGAACGGCGAGTCGGGCCGCACCGACCAGCTTGCCGACCCCGACGCCGCGCGCATGTAGTACCAGTCCCGCCAGGAGACGGAGTCGCCGCCGCCGCTGATGCGCGAATACTTGTTGAAGTTCGATGCGCCGAGCATCGTATAGCCGTCGGCGGGCCGATTCAGCACGTAGCGCGTTGCCACCGCTCCGGCTGCGCCGGGACGGTTGACCACGTTGATCCGCCAACCGTTAGCGCTGGCCATTTCGGCCGCCAACGCCCGCAGCATCGTATCGGTGCCGCCGCCGGGCGAATACATCACGACAAGGGTGATGGGACGTTCGGGCCAGTCTGCGGAGGCGGGGCTGGCCGATCCGGCAACAAGCGCCAGCACCAACACGAACCGGGCCAATGCCGATCTAACCGCGCCAAGCCGTGAGTCGGCGAAGTGCGGGGATTTCAGTCGCAAGCGGATTCGAAGCTGCAATCCAACACCCTCGTGGCAAAGTACTTCAATATTGTTCGAGGTTCGATTCTTGCAAGACAACCCCCGGCGCGCAACATGTGGGAGCTTGGATTTGTTTTGATCATAATGATTAATTAGTTCAAAATAACCCGCTCTAGCGATGATCGAGATACAGATTATGGAGAAAGTCATACCTGCCGCCGAGGCCAAGACAAACTTCGGCGCATTGCTCGAGAAGGTGCAGCGCGAGCCGCTCACGATTTCAAAGAAAGGCCGGCTTGTTGCCGTCCTCATGTCGATGGATGAGTTCGAGACTCATCAACGACTCAAGCTAAAGCAACTACGCCTCGAGATACAGGCCGGGCTTGCGGACCTGGAAGCCGGCAAGGTTGTCGACGGGGCTAAAGCCTTCGAGGCTATCGATCGAGAACTCGGAGATTGATGCCTCGCTACGACGTTACGCGGCAGGCAATGGCCGACCTGCGCGATATTGTCCGCTACACCATGGAAACGTGGGGCCGGAGGCAGGCGCGACTCTACCGCGAGGAACTTGAACTCGGTATCCAGAAACTCGCACTGTCGCCCGGCCTGGGTCGTATGCGTACGGACGTAGCGCCCTCCGTGCAATCGTTTCCAATCGCTCGGCATGTTGCCTTCTACGTCGAGAGCGAAAGCGGGATCACCGTGCTCCGCGTGCTTCACCCTGGCATGGATGTTACCCGCGCTTTCCCGGACGAGGTGTAGTACGGTCAGGACCGCCCCACCAGGCATCGGTC
>JAPPHD010000064.1 GCA_028821125.1 Gammaproteobacteria bacterium | reverse complement strand
GCAGGATGATGTGGCCGTGCGCCGAAAGGGAAGCGCCGCATGCGAACTCGCTGTTAAGATTGACGATATTGTGTCAAATAGATTATCTATTGAAATCAATGAGTTGAAAATTTTTCCATGAAAGTTGACGGTACTCGGCTTGATCCTGTCCGCATACAACTGGTCTGGAACCGGTTGCTGGCCATCGTGGAGGAACAGGCGCAGACGCTGATGCGCACCGCCTTCTCCACGGTGGTGCGGGAGGCCGGCGACCTCTCGGCGGGCGTCTTCGACACGAGCGGAGCGATGCTCGCCCAGGCGGTCACCGGCACGCCCGGGCACGTCAACGCCATGGCGGCGTCGGTGGGCAAGTTCCTGAAGAAATACCCGCTCGCCGAACTGGCCCCGGGGGATGTGCTGCTCACCAACGACCCCTGGGACGGCACCGGCCATCTCAACGACTTCACCGTGGTGACGCCCGTGTTCCGGGACGGCGCCTGCATCGCCCTCTTCGCCTGCACCAGCCACATCGCCGACGTGGGCGGCCGGGGGTTCGGCGCGGATGCCGAGAAGGTCTACGAGGAGGGCCTGAACATCCCCATCGGCCACCTGTTCCGGGCGGGCGGGCGCAACGAGACCCTGCTTTCCATACTGGCTGCGAACGTCCGCGATCCCGTGGTGGCGGAGGGCGACCTGTATTCGCTGGCGGCCTGCAACGACAGCGGCGGCCGCCGGCTGCTCGAGACCCTGGACGACTTCGGCCTCGACGGTATCGACGAGGTGGGGCAGACGATACTGGAAACCTCCGAGACGGCGATGCGCCGCGAGATCGGCGCGCTGCCCGACGGCCGTTTCGAATACGCCATGCGCGTGGACGGCTACGACAGGCCGGTGGACCTGAAGGCCGTTCTGGAGATCGACGGCGATGCGTTGTCGGTGGATTTCGCCGGCTCGTCGCCGACGTCCGGATTCGGCATCAACGTGCCCCTGCCCTACACCGAGGCTTACGCCACCTTCGGCGTCCGGTGCCTGGTGGGCAACGCCATACCCAATAATGCCGGATCCCTGCGCTGCGTGACGGTGACCGCGCCGCCGGGTTGCATTCTCAATGCGCTGCCGCCGTGCGCCGTGTCGGCGCGGCACGCCATCGGCCAGATGCTGCCGGACGTGGTGCTCGGCTGCCTGGAGCAGGCGCTGCCCGGCCGGGCGCCGGCGGAAGGCGCCTCCTGCATCTGGAACCCGGTGTTTCTCGGTGCGGCCGCGGCGGACAACTTCCCCGGCGAAGATTTTGTCATCAACCCCATATTCAACGGCGGCACTGGCGCCAGGCCGGGCAAGGACGGCCTGTCCACAACCGCCTTTCCGAGCGGCGTGCGCACCACCCCCACGGAGATCAACGAAGTGACCTCGCCGCTGGTGATCTGGCGAAAGGAATACCGCCGGGATTCGGGCGGGGCGGGCCGCAACCGGGGCGGGCTAGGGCAGGTCATCGAGATCGGCCACCGCCGCGGCGCTCCTTTCCAGGTTTCCAAGATGTTCGACCGGGTCCGGTTCCCGGCGCGGGGCCGTGCGGGCGGCGGCGACGGCAGTCCCGGCAGGGTCTATCTGAAAGACGGGGCCGACCTCCCGGGCAAGGGCAAAGACCTTGTGCCGGCGGGGGCGACCCTGGTGTTCGAGACCCCGGGCGGCGGCGGTATGGGCGACCCTGCAACCCGGGATACCCGGGCGGTCGCGGCGGACCTCGAGGCCGGGCTCGTCACTTCTGGCACTAGCCGGCCTCCGCATTGAACTTGGCCGGCTACCGGCGTTCCGCCATGGTCGTCGGCAGCGTTGATCGAAAAGTACAGTGGGGTCGACGCTGGCCTGCCGTCGTCCTTGAGGCGTGAATCCTGCATCCGAGCTTGCGCGCACTCGAACCGGGCGCATTGCAACCCGTACCGATTTGCTCGATATTGGCCGCGCCTTGCTGATTCGTGCTTGACCAGTTCCGAATAGCAAGAATTCCGGGGGACGGGAATCAAGGTAAGAGACAGTGATCGAAATCGTCAAAAGTGGCATCGATGCCGAAGCCGCCGCGGAGCAGGATGCGCAGGTAAAAGCGGCAGTTGAGGGAATTCTCGCCGACATCGAGTCCAGGGGCGATGCCGCCGTGCGGGAGTTGTCCGCGAAATACGACGACTGGTCGCCGGCGAGTTTCCGGCTCTCGGACGATGAGATCGAAGATTGCATCGGTCGGGTGCCCGCAGGAGACATCGAGGACATCGAGTTCGCCCAGGCCCAGATACGGCGGTTTGCCGAAATCCAGAAGGCGGCGCTCAAGGATGTCGAGGAAGAGACGCTGCCGGGGGTTGTGCTCGGGCACCGGAACATTCCGGTCAACAGCGTCGGCTGCTACGTGCCGGGCGGGCGGTATCCCATGGTGGCGTCGGCCCACATGGGAGTGGTCACCGCCAAGGTCGCCGGCGTCAAGCGGATAATCGCCAGCGCGCCGCCATTCAACGGAGCGCCACCCGACCCGGTAGTGGCCGCCATGCACCTCGGCGGCGCCGACGAGATCTATTGCCTGGGCGGCGTGCAGGCGGTGGGCGCCATGGCGCTGGGTTGCGAGAGCATCGCGCCGGTGGACATGCTGGTAGGGCCGGGCAACGCGTACGTCGCAGAAGCCAAGCGGCAGTTGTTCGGGCGGGTCGGCATCGACCTCCTGGCCGGTCCCACGGAAACGCTGATCATCGCTGATGAAAGTTGTGACGGAGAAATGGCGGCGACCGACCTGCTCGGCCAGGCGGAGCATGGGCCGAATTCGCCCGCGGTGCTGCTCACGACGTCCCGGCAGCTCGTTGAAGACACCGAGCGGGAGATCGAGCGGCAATTGCAGATACTGGAAACCGCCGAGGTGGCCGGTGCGGCCTGGCGGGATTACGGCCGCATCATTCTCTGCGACACCGATAAGGAAATGGCCGCGGAAGCCGACCGCATCGCCAGCGAGCACGTTCAGGTGATGACCCGCAACCCGGACTACTTTCTGGAGAACATGACCAACTACGGCGCGCTCTTCCTGGGCCAGGAAACCAATGTCGCTTACGGCGACAAGGTGATCGGCACCAATCACACCCTCCCGACGCGTTTGGCCGCCCGCTACACGGGCGGGCTCTGGGTAGGCAAGTTCATCAAGACTTGTACCTGGCAGAAAGTGACGCCGGAATCGTCTGCCATGCTCGGCGAATATTGTTCGCGACTGTGCGCTCTGGAGGGATTCGCCGGCCACCAGGCCCAGGCGGACCTTCGGGTGGCGCGCTACAAGGGCGTTGCCGAGCGCGCGGGACAGGGGTAGCCCGGCACCGGCGTTCCGTAGCGACAGGAGAATTCGTTTAGCCTGGCGGGAGTCGAAACTGCGCATGGTGCATCTCCGCAATGTGTGGGTGGCAGGCCAGATTCGAAAACACCTCAACCATTTCGTCCGGGTTGCGGAATGTTCCGACGCCGGCGATGCCCAGCTCCCGTTCACCTTCCGCGTAGCAGTCCCTTGCCGCGGCCGGGTCTTTTCTCCTTTCGCTCTCCTGCTATGCTGAACCGGACAGCAGTGGAGGACGCGCATGCACGTAGGATTCGGCCCGCTTTTTCAGAATCTCGGCCGGCCTGTGCCCGATCACGAGGTGTACGCCCGCGAACTCGATATGGCGGTTAGGGCTGAAGAGATGGGGTTCGACTCGGTATGGTCGGTGGAACACCATTTCACGGACTACACCATGGTGCCGGATGTCGTCCAGTTCCTGAGCTACATGGCGGGCCACACCAGGCGTGTGCAACTCGGGTCGATGGTGGTGGTGCTGCCCTGGCACGACCCGATCCGCGTCGCCGAGCAGGTGGCGATGCTCGATGCCCTGTCCGGCGGCCGCATGATCCTGGGTGTGGGCCGAGGGCTCGGACGTGTCGAGTTCGACGGGTTCCGGGTGCCAATGGGCGAGTCGCGGGAGCGATTCATCGAGTCGGCGCAGATGATCCTGACGGGGCTCGAGCGCGGCTACTGCGAGTTCGACGGCAGCTACGTCCGGCAACCCCGCCGGGATATCCGGCCCGCGCCGTTCAAGACGTTCAAGGGGCGCACCTTCGCCGCCGCCGTTTCACCGGATTCCATGCCCGTCATGGCGAAGCTGGGCGTGGGGCTGCTGGTCATTCCACAGAAACCCTGGGATTCCGTACGGGACGACTTCGAGGTTTACCACAAGGTCTGGGCGGACACCCATGGCGCCGGCAGCACACCGCCGGCGCCGTTGTGCGGCGGCTTCTTTTTCGTGGACGAGAGCGCCGACCGGGCCGAGGAGATGGCATACACCTACATCGGCAACTACTACCACTCCGTGATGGAGCACTACGAGATGCAGGCGGGCCATCTCGGCGAGAAGAAGGGCTACGAGTTCTACGCGAGGCTGCACCATCACATCGCCAAGCGCTCTCCGGACGGCGCCGCCGCCGACTTCGTGCGCCTGATGCCGTTCGGCACGCCAGAGCAGGTGATCGAGAAGGCGGAATTCATCCATGAGACCATCGGGGCGCGCGGCATGATGGCCCATTTCGCCTATGGCGGCATGCCGTATGACGAGGCGAACCGGAACATGAGGCTGTTTGTGGACCGGGTTTTGCCGGAACTGCAGCGGCTGGGGGATCAGCGGGGGGAATTGCTGGTCGAGGCTGCCTGACGGTCTGACTCACGCAGTTTGAGCGCCGTACGCCCTTTCGCGGAAATCGTCTTCTTCGCCGGTCAGCAACTAGCCCGAAAAAGCGATGGCGCCGCCGGGCTCATGCGGCTGCCGGGGTCGAAGACACTGCAAGGCGCCAAGTGCATCAGTCGGTGACTGGGTTTTCGCGTTCAGTTATAGTGCCGATTCGGCTTTTTCAGCCATCAGGGGGGAGATCATGCAGGTCGGCATGTTGATGGTATTCCAGAATTTCGAGGATGGAGATACCGATCAGGGCGCCTGGGAACGCGACATTCACATCGGCGGCCTCGCGGAGCCCTTGAGCTTCGATTACCTGAGTTCGGTGGAGCATCACTTCTTCAACTACGCCATGTGCCCGGACAACCTCGAGTACCTGAGCTACATGGCCGCCAGGACGGAACGGATCGGCCTGTTGACCGGCGCGGTCATCCTGCCCTGGAACGATCCGCTGCGGGTCGTCGAGAAGATGATCACCCTCGATCACCTGAGCAGGGGCAGAGCGCTGTTCGGCATCGGCCGGGGCCTGTCGCGGCGGGAATACGCACCCTTCGGCGTGGACATGAGCGAATCCCGCGAGCGCTTCGACGAGGCAGCCGAGATGATCATCCGGGGCCTGGAGACGGGCGTGGTCGAAGGCGACGGGCCTTTCTACCCGCAGAAGCGCACCGAAGTGCGGCCGCGGCCCTATGCCAGCTTCAAGGACCGCTTCTACGCCGTCGGCATGTCATCCGACTCGGTGCCCGTGGTCGCCCGCCTCGGCGCCAAGATGATGACTTTCGGCACCAAGCCCTGGGAAGAGACGCTGCCCCACTTCAACCGCTATCGCGACCTGTACCGCGAATATCACAACACCCAGCCCCCCTCTCCAGTCTGCGTTGATTTCCTGTTCTGCGACGAGAGTGCCGAATTCGCCGAGTCGATGGCGCGCAGGCACATTTCCAATTACTTCATTTCCGTCATGGAACACTACGAGTTGGCGAACGAGCATTTCCGCGAAATGAAGGGTTACGGCGACTATGCGGACAATGCCGAACTGCTGCGCGATTCAAACATGGAAGATGCGGCGAACGGGTTTGTCGACATCAACGCCTGGGGAACGCCTCGACAGATGCTCGAAAAGCTGGAAGCCCGCTTCCGGGTGCTCGGCGACTACGACCTGTGCATTTCAGCCAGCTACGGCGGCTTGACCACGGAGCAGTCCGAGAAGAGCCTGCGGCTGTTCGCAGAGGAGGTATTGCCCGAGTTGAGGTCCTGGCAGACATACCAGTTCGCTGCCTAGCAGACCTGCCGGTTCGCTGCCTGGCAGCTCGACACCACACCGCGCATGTGCGGTTGTGGGAAAGTTCCCGGAACTCTGCTGAAGCTTTCAGGTCGGCCCCCGCGCTGAAGCAGCGGCCGTTGCCCGAGAGGATTGCGACCAGCAGCGACTCGTCGTCCCGGAACGCCGCCCAGGCCTCGCCGAGTTCGCTGTGCAGCGTGGCGTTCATCGCGTTCAGTTTCTCGGGACGATTGAGGGTCACATAGGCGACGGGGCCCCGCCGCTCGTAGGTGATCGTTTCGAAATCCATCAATATCTCCATCAACCGTCGAATCGGCCGTTGTCATCCCCTTTGAACCTGCGCGCGCTGTAACCGGCGCGCCTCGCCCCT
Organism: Gammaproteobacteria bacterium; assembly: GCA_028821125.1. Taxonomy (GTDB): domain Bacteria; phylum Pseudomonadota; class Gammaproteobacteria; order Pseudomonadales; family Azotimanducaceae; genus Azophilus. The sequence continues at coordinate 25,851 of JAPPHD010000064.1, read as the reverse complement.
GGCGGCGAGTTCGGCCCTGTTCTCGGGCCGCACTTCCATGTATCGCTCCCGCCAACTCTCGTCGTCGCTCCAGCGGTACGGGGTGCGAACGACCGTTCTTGGCCCGGACGCACTGTCGAGCAGGTCGATGGCAGCTTCGACGATCGACCGCTGCATGGCGGCATCGTAGGGCCGGCCGCAGGGATTGCCGAGGGGGAAATCCGTGAACAGGAATCGCGGCGCCCCGCAGTGCTCGACGATATCGATGGCGGAACCCAGGATCACGGTCGCAATGCCGGCAGCTTCGAGGTGGCGGGCGACCAGACACACGGTCTGGTGACAGACGGGTCACAGGGGTACGAGAAGAACGGCATCCACTCCGTCCTCCCTGCATCGCCGCAAGATCTCCGGCGCGTCCAGCTCCGTCGTGCGGCGCTGACTGTACTCCGTCGGCACGCAGTGGAAGCGCGCTGCCAACCTGCCGATTCGGCCGGCCGCCACCAGTTCCGTCAAGCGGTCGATGGGAAAGTAGGAATTGAGATCCTCCAGATGGGTGGCGTTGCGGTCCCAGGCCAGGTCATTGGCGAACAGTCGGGACGGCGGAGGGGACAGGGGCCCGGACATCAGGTCCCGCCGATCGGACTTTTCGCGCTCGTGAAGTGCGGCCGTGGTGATCAGTGTCAGCACCGATTCCGAGATGGGTCCGGCCGGCGCCACAAACGGAGTGCTTTGATTGTGGGCCCACAAGTAGGGCGCCTCGAAGCCCTGCGCCTCGTAATAGCGGCGCGTTCGTTCCATGTATGGTACGGGTTCGGCCTGCATGCCTTCGGCTTTCCCTCGGTCCGGCGGGCAACGCGATCATACGTGAGCGCAGTTTGACCAACAACGAACCGTTCTGCCCGCTCCCCATCCAGCCGTCGAACGCAGTCGCATGCATGCGGTGGAAGTCCATCGTAGCGCCGGGCTTGGTGCCTTGCGATGTTTTGCTTGGCATCATAGCTTGGCACTTCGATGGCCCTGACTGGAGACCGCATGGCGGCAAACCTGAATCTGCCCGATCGCTCAGGTGACGGGGGCGTTGCGGACCGGGTCGGCGCTGAATGGCGGCGCCGACCCTGGTGGATGAACCTCATCTGGCTCTTCTGCCTCTACATGACCTTCATCTATCTGCCCTTCGATCTCTTCATCAAGCCCGTCGCGGTCGACCAGGAAGTGTGGTTCGGCTTCATGCTCACGGGATGGGCGGCGAAGCTCACCGCGCCGCTGCACTGGGCCATTTATGCCGCCGGGGCCTACGGGTTCTGGAAGATGCGATCCTGGATGTGGCCCTGGGCTGCTCTCTATGTTGCTCAAGTCTCCGTAGGCATGGGTGTATGGAGCCTACTCGACCCTCGCGGTGGGCTCTGGACGGGTGTGGTGTCGACGGCGGTCATGGCAGTGCCCGCGATTGCGCTGTGGCGGTCAAAGGGGCGCTTTGCGCGCTAGTGCTGAGCGTTCAGGCGCCCTCGTCTTTCCGGTCTGCTGACGCGACGCCGAGCACGTGGCGTTCGACCACGGCGAGGCGCTTGTCGATACTATCGACCCGCCTGTCGATCCTGTCGACCCGCTTGTCGATCGTATCGACCTTGACCTCCAGCGCTTTCAATCCAACTGCCAACGCGTTCACTTCGCCCTGCAGGGCATTCAGGCCGGCGCCCAGGTTTCGAATGTCTTCCCTCAGCCACCCGGTCACGGTCAGGATCAGCGCGCCCATGGCAATAATCAATGCGCCCATGGCGACCAATGCGCCGACGATCGTCCAGAACTCGGTGCTGAACTTGCGGGTGCTTATCGCTTGCTCGTCAGACATGCCGCAATCCTACGACGCACACGAACCGTACGCCATGAGCTATCGCCCTGATGGCATGTGAGACATCTCTGAAATTTCGCCCCTGCCAATCCCGGGATCGGTTGCGTACCCGAGGCGGGTTAGCCGCGAAGTCGGGGCCGGGGTAAAGTGCCGCACACTCCAGGGCCGGGCAGGGCGACGCAGGAACATGGCAATCGAATCCACCTACAGGATCTACGGCGGTGAATTGAGCTACTTCACCCGCAAGCTGGAGGCGGCGATGATTTTCTATGGCGCGCCGTTCGAGATGCTCGACAAGAACGAGCACGACCCGCAGCGGATCGAGGCCAGGTCCGGAACGCACCAGGTGCCTGTCTTGCAGACGCCCGAGAACTGGATGATCGGCGACACCACCCCCCTGATGCGCCTGCTGGACGACCGTTTCCCCTACCGGCGGATGTTTCCCGAAGGGCCGCTGGGAATCCTGGTGCAGGTAGTCGAAGAGTTCTTCGATGAATGGATCGCCCGCACCATGGTGCATTACCGCTGGCACTATCCCGAGAGCGCGCAGTTTGCGTCGTTGAAAATGGCCAGGGGCGTTCCCGGGATCGCGGAGCGGGTTCGCGATTGGGGGCCGCGCGCCTGTCGTGCCACGGGTACGGAGTCCGGGCGGCAACGGCAGGCTTGCGAGGAGGAGTACGGCCGAATACTGGTAGCGGCGGAACGGCAACTCAAGGAGACGGCTTTCCTGCTCGGCGACAGGCCCACCGCGGTGGATGCCGTCGTGCTGGGCAGCCTTCGCGGTCACACCAACATGGACCCGGATCCGAAAAAGGTGGTTGCGGGTTATCCCCAGGTGGTGGAGTGGGCGGAAAACAGGGCCGACCAATGGGATGGCCGTGGCGAGTTGGCGGGTTTTCCGGATTCGACCCCGTTCGCGCGCACGATCCTCAAAGAGATGGTTTCCACCTACCGGCCGTACGTGCTCGGTAATCGCGACGCCCAGGCTGCCGGGGCCAAGGCCTTTCACGCCAACGTCTACGGCGAAGACGTCAGTTACCTGTCGCGTCCCTATCCCGAGCAGTCCCGGCGCATGATCCTGGCGAGAATCGATATGCTGTCCACTGCGGAACGGAGTACGGTCAAAGCCTGGCTCCAGCGCGCTGGCCTGGATGATTGTTTTGACGCCCGAGCAAGCCTGGCTCCAAGGCGCCGGCCCCGCGAACCGTTGAAACCCTGAATTTGACTGCTGCCGCTTCGCTTGCGGCCTGCAGCCTAAAGCCCCGGCTCACTCGGTTTCGTCGGTGACGCTGACGGTGATCCGCTGCTGCGCGGTCAGCAGCCGGTTCCCGGACCCGCTGGACGCCTGAACCACCACGATGTAGTCGTTGTCTTCCGCCTTGCTGTCCGGGTCGTCGCCGTCCACGTCGGCCGGGTTCTCGAAGTCCGGGGCCGTCTTGAACCGGAGCGCGCCGGAACCGGATACCTCGAATTGCGCGGAGTCGGCGCCACCGACAACCTCGTAACCGGTAACGGTGTCGCCCGTGTCGGTGTCCGTCGCCTCCACGGTGCCGGCCGTCGTCTGGTTTTCGGCGGCCGAAAAGGATGCGGAACTGGAGAATTCGGGAAAGTGGTTGCCGGTCCCCGGCGCGAACGCCGGAAGAATGAGCCGGATCGTCCGCCGCTCGGTAACCAGCGAGTTCGATGCGTTCGTCGTGCCGGTGATGTAATCGTATTCCTGCTCCCGGGCGATACGCATCAATTCCCGGCGCAGCTTCGATGCGGTCCAGGTGGGGTTCGCCGCCTTCAATGCCGAGGCGTAGGCCGCGAGGACGGCAGTGGCATGGGATGTCGATCCCCGAGGCGACTCGACATAGATGCTGTTGGCGGCAAACACGCCGTCGCCGCGAATCGCTCCGATGGCCGCCCCGCGGTCGATACTGCCGGCAAACACCGTGATCTCTTGCCCCACGCCGGAGTGGGCGATGTAGTCGTCGATTTCCCCGCAAAGCGGAATCCAGCCGCGCCCGTCGAAGCCGCCGGCGTGGTAGTCGTCGCAGTACACCGCCTCGAGTATGTCGCCCACGTGGCGTGCGGTGATGTTCTCCATTGAGGACACGAACAGCACGTTGCGATCCTTCATCCAGTCGGCGAATGCCTTGGCGGTCTTCTTGAACGGCCTGCCGTTCTCCACGAACCAGTCGAAATCGCCCGGCCGGTAGTGGGTGGTCTGGTCGGACGCCGTCCAGACGATTCCGTCTCCGTAGCGGAGTGCGTGGCGGACGTAGCCGGAAACCAGGAAGTCGCTGTACCACGAGAAAAGCAGGCCCTCGAGGCGGTAGGTGCGTCCTCCGTCCGTCTGTGTGTAGAGGACCTTGTCGGCATCCGCAATGCTGTTCATGTAGGTCGCCGTGACCCTTCCCCCATGGCTGTCGGGGCCGAATCCTCTATCGATCAGGGTTACCGGAATGCCGTCCGCACTACCTTGTTCCTCCTCTCGGGAACTGTCGCGTACCCACACCGGCTCCGTGGAACGGGGCGCCCGCGTGGTTGCGAGCAGGCGCGCCGAATTCAGGCCCGTCCCTTCGTCGTTGCGCGCCTTGACCACCACCTGATAGATCGTCGAGTGATCGAGGTTTTCGATCGTGGCGCTCGTAGCGGTGCCGTGGTGAGGCCAGTCGGCAAAGCTCCCGGTATTCAGAACACGGTAGCCAAGGTCGTAGTCGACGATTGCGGGGCCGCTGTTGTCCGGCGGCGTCCAGGTGACGGTCAGGCTTGTCGTGGTGGCTCCGGTCAACAGGGGTTCGGCCGGTTTGCCCGGCGCTTCGCCATCTTCGTCGGTCAATTCGACAGTCACGTCGATCGACGCCCTGCCGCCCTTGCCGTCGTCTGCGACCACACGAATGGAGTAACGGTCCTTTGCTTCGAAGTTGTAATCCACATCGTTCCTGGTACGGAGTTGCCCGGTGTCGGCCACCACGGTGAAACTGGCGGCATCGGCACCTTCGAGACCGTAGGTCACTGGATCGTCATCGGCGTCGGTCGCCTCAACGGGCAAGCCGACATCCAGATTGCCGACGCTGTTTTCCGCAAGCTCGCGGCTCGCGTCGGCGCCCTCGACAAACAGGGGCGGGTCGTTGTCGGACACGGGTGGCGGGGTCACGGTGCCACCGCCCCCTCCGCCGCCGGTTCGCGCACGGCCGAGGGTGGGCTCGGACCACTCGCCGCTACCCTCATCGTTGCTCGCCCGCACCCGAAACTCGTAGTCCGCACGCTCTCGCAGGTGCGAGATCTCGATCTCCCGTGCGGCGCCCTCATGTTCCGCATCGGTGTACTCCGCCGCCCCGGGCCGGCGGTACTCGACATCGTAGTCGACGATCGGAGGACCCGTGTTCGAAGGCTCCGCCCAGGTTACCCGGACGGACCGGGACGACACCCCCTCCACCTCCGGCGGCTCCGGCCTGCCCGGCGGTTCGTCGACATCGGTCACCTCGACGGTGACTGGAATGCGCAGGACACTTCCGGATGCATCGCTCACCCTCACAATCAACGCGTAGGCGGTTCGCGTCTCGAAGTCATAGCGCGCCTCCTTCCCGGCCAGCAATTGGCCGGTGGCGGTTTCGATATCGAAAGACGACGCATCGGCGCCTTCCAGGTCATGGGCACGACCTGCGGGATCGCCCAGGTTGGCCGTTACGGGGGCGCCAATGGCCGCGCCGGCCTGGGTATCCTCCGCCATCTGCCGGATCACGCCCGCACCGGCAGCACGCCCGTTGGGTGCCGTGGACAGGTTCGTCAGGTGTCCCAAAGGGCTGATCAGCAGGCTCATCACCACGACGGGGTGTTGCGAGGCGACCAGCAGTTGCCACTTGCCGCTGCCCGTTCCGAGTTCACCGACGAGGCCTGTCTCCCCCGCCGTACCGGTCCGAGTTTCCGCGGATTCCAGTTCCGCCGAGGACAGCGTGCGGGCGCCCCCAGCCGGCAAGGTCAGGGTCACCGTGCCGGCGGCGGCCATCCCCGCATCGTCCATGGCCGAAATCGTCACCTCGGTTTCCGTTTCCCCGGGATTGACCAGCCGCAACAGGCTGCGCTGCCGACTGTTTCTGCCGGGGTTGAAGGTCGCCACGCGATGGCCGTGCAGCCCCCGCTCTACCACGTCGTGCATGGCGGTGAGAAAGCCGTCGGCTGTGCGCACATAGGCCAGCACTTCAAAGCCGAGTTCGCTGCTCAGTTGCAGGCGCCAGTCGCCCGTACCGGGTCCGGTGCCGCCGGTCAGGCCCTTGGCGGGATTGCCGTCTTCAAGGTCAGCGGAATTGAAGTGCCGGGTTTCGCCGGCGCCCATGCCGAGTGCCGGGCCCTCGACGCGCATTCCAGCATCGTCGATCGCGGCGATGCTGATGTCGCCTGCTTGGGTGGAGCGATTGACGACCCGCACGAATCCTTCGCGCAGATCGTTGGACGCAGCGGGAAACAGGGGCACCCGGGCCACGTGAGAAACATCCGGGCTCGCCGTCGCGGCCGCCGCCAGCGACGCGGCGAGCAGGCTGCCGTTGGCGATGTTTCTCCAGGACGCAACTGCCGGGCGATTCCATCGCGCCTTTTTCGCCGCAGCGGTATCGACCCGTACTCCTGATCGGCGCTTCGTCGCATTCGGCAAGTAGCGCACCAGGACGTGCGTCAGGCCCCCCCGGGAATGACTTGGTGGACGGGCGCCGTATTGAATCGAATTGCACTGGTCAGACTTCCGCATTGCAATGCCCTTGCCGATGCGTGCGGTAGAGTTTAAGAGACCTGGTGCCTGGAGATTGACCCCCATTTTGGGGCTATTGCACCGCAAATTGGCTCTGGCCCCCTGAGCGAACGAGCATGCATGACGACAAACCAGAGACATCGCCCCCGCGCTTTTCCCGCCGCGGCCTCATTGCCGGTGCGGGAGCCGCCGCCGTCGGCTGGCAGATCGGGGAACTGATGCTCGAGCAGGTATCCGGTGAACGCAGTCTGCCGGGAAAGTGACCCCAGTTATCTTACGTTTCCCAGACCACCGGCAATGAGCTGCAGGCACGCTGGTTCCACCCCCTTGGCCTGGGGATCTGCGCCTCGGGATCCCAGCGCACGTTGGGAAAGTCGTCCAGGAAGTGGGCGAGGTATTCGCCGAGCAGAAAGCGGGCGAGGTGTTGCCCGATACACATGTGAGGACCCATCGCGAAGGACAGATGCCGCTGCTGCGGCCGGGCTATGTCGTAGTCGTGCGGGTTTTCCCAGCGGGACGGGTCCCGGTTTGCGCACAGGTGGAAGGTGAACACCACCGAGCCTTTCGGGATGCGGGTGCCGCAGATTTCCGCGTCTTCCGTGAGCGTGCGGCAGGTGGAGCCGCCGATGCCGTCGTAGCGCAGGGTTTCCTCCACGGCGCGGGGAACGAGTTCCCGGTCGCCCCTGAGCAACTCGAGCTGTTCCGGGTGCGTGAGCAGGTCGTACACCAGAAGGCTCGTTTGCCGGTACGTGGTTTCGATGCCGCCGGAAAGAAAGTGGTTGACCAGGCCGACCAGGTTCTTCTCGGTGATTTTCTCACCGTCGACTTCGGCATCGAACAGGGCCGATACGTAGTCGTCCTTCGGATCGTCGCGCCGTTTGGCGATGAGTTTCGCGGCGTACTCCCTCAAGTCCTTTCCGGCCTTCACGGCGGTGTCGACATCGTGATTTCCCTGCCAGATTCCATCCATGCAGGCGGCGACGAACTCGACGTCCGCGAAGTCGTAGCCGACGATCCTGCCGACGACCTCGTACGGATAGAAAACGTTGATTTCCCTGACCAGGTCGGCGCGTCCTTTTTTCCTCAGTGTGGAGAAACGCCGGGACAGGACGGGGCGGGCTATGGTGTCCTTGTAGCTCTCGATCTGTTTCGGCATGAACCCGAGTTGCATGACGGCCCGGTATTTCGTGTGTTCAGGCGGGTCCCTCGGGCTCAGGGTGGGGCCGAAGAACGGTTCGACGGTGCCCTTGAAGAGTGAACTGCTCGTTGCCGGGTTCGTGTACAGTTGCCGGTGCGCCTCCCAACTGACAACGCCGTACACTTCGCCTGTGCAGGCCTTTGCAGGTGCGAGCATGTTGGGAAACCGGAAGCCGCCGAAATTCACATAGGCGCCGTTGCCGGAACCGTGCCCCTTGATCACCTCGCCCATCCGGTAGAGCTTCTCGGAGATTTCCCTCAAGGGATCGTCGAGGCAGTCGATGGCGGAGGAATCGTCGACCGGTTCGGTCATGCCGCTGTAGAAGGTCAATTCTTCCGTCTGCGTTTCGGCCGTCATGATGGTCGCCTCCCCGGTGCTTGGTGGCCGGCTTGCCGGTCCGCTGAATCGGTCGCGTGGGCGAGGTTCATTCTAACCCGCATCCGTCACCAACTTCCTGCTGCGGACGCCGATGCACTCGCCCTGCCTGGCCGTGCTCCCTCCAGCCGGCTTGACATACTGTCGAGTATGCCTGCACCGGCTTCCGGTCCGCGCGACCAGGCAGGACGGCGCCTCGACGCCCTCGCGACGAAAGTTGGTGACGGATGCGGGCTAAGCGGATTGCCGATCGAGTACACCATATATTGATTAATTAATTAGATAATGATAGCTTTCCGTCAGGAGGCTGGCAATGTCGATTCGGGGACCCTTTTGGGGCGCAACGAGTCTGTTGCAGGGCAAGACCGGCTTCCGTGACCCGGACTGATGCAGGAGGAGGCTGATGCACTGTCGTTTTTTTCACCGCGCCCGTGTGAACGCACCGGTGGAAGTGGCCTGGAACGTGTTTACGGAACACGAACGATACGCGGACTGGACCAATGCGGACTGGAAGATCACGACCCCGGGGGCGCCGGAACGGAACGGACTGGGGTGCGTGCGGTTCAATGAGGGGCAGGGCGCTGCGCCCTGGCCTGTCGAGGAGATCGTCAACTACTGGGTGCCGCATGTGCTCTACGGCTATCACATAACCTCCGGCGTGCCGGTGGATGCGCATCAGGGCATCGTGCGTTTCTGGCCGAAGGGCCCGGACACCTCCGAATGGGTCTACGACATGCAGATCCGGCCGCAGCAAGCGCTGCTGGAAGCGGTGCCCGACGTCTATGAACGGCTCCTCAAGGAATTCGGCTATTTCATGCATGACATCGAGGCGGAGTGCGAGCGGCGGGCTTGTGACATCGAAGTGCCGGCGTTCCCGATTCCGGTTGGATAGCCGGTCGATTACGGTACGGACAAGGAGTGCGACATGAAATTTCCGCAGCGTTTTTTTCACCGCGCGCGCGTCAACGTGCCGGTCGAGGTTGCCTGGGACGTCTTCACCGACCACGAGCGCATGGGCGAGTACACGGGATCGCCGTGCCGCATCGTCAAGGACGGCACGCCGGAACGCAACGGCCTGGGTTGCGTGCGCGTGGTCGGTGTGGCCGAGCGCGGGATGCCGGAGGTCGAGGAGGTGGTGAACTTCTGGCATCCGAACCGGCTGTTCGGCTATCACGTCACGGCGGGGGCGCCGGTCACGCACCACCAGGGCATCGTCCGGTTCTTCCCCTGTGGCGAGCGCGAAACCGAGTGGGTGTACGACATGCGCCTGATGGGGACCGATGAGATTCTCGAGGGAACGCCGGACTTCTACGACCTGCTGCTCTCGGACTTCCGGGTATTCATGAAGGATCTGGAATGCGAGTGCGAAAGGCGCGGCGCGCTGCTGGACGTCTCCGTTCCATCCGAGCCGATTCCGCTGTCCATCCAGGGAGGGCAATTGTCCCTTTCATAGTGAACAATGGTGGCCGCAGCCGAATCGAGTTGAAATGAACCGATTCCGAGTTGGTTTGCCTCATGTGGGAAAATTGGAGAAACACCGGATCAGGTGTGAGCAAACGAGGAATACAGGAGTAAGGGACCGTGCCCATCAGTGTCGAGTTCAGAACACCCGAAGGAGAATCGCATGTTCTGGAAGCGGAGCCGGGCGAAACGCTTCGCAACCTGGCGGTTGACAACATGGTGCCCGGGCTCATCGGCGAGTGCGGCGGAACCTGCGCCTGCGGCACCTGTCATGTGCACGTCGATCCCGAGTGGATCGGAATCGTGGGCGAAGTCGAGGAAGGGGGGCTTGAAGACGGCTTGCTCTACATGTTCGAGAGCAAGAGCGACCGCAGCCGCCTCGGCTGTCAGATCGAGCTTACCGAGGACATGGACGGGCTGAAGGTCGACGTGGTTGTCGAGGACTTTTGAGGCATCGGCGTGCTGATACCCACGGGCCGCGCATAGAACGCGAGGAAACCATGCAGGAAGCGGCTGTTCACGATTTTGGCGGAGATCCGGGCCTCATCAACCCGGATGTCGAAGGGCTCGACGGCTCGTTCGACCGGATAATCCAGGAAATCCCCCAAACGCTGATCCGGGCTGCCGACGACTGGGCGCTGGACCCGGCCGTGTCGGCAGATCCGTACCCGTTGCTGAAAGACGTTCGTGACCGTTGTGGATACGTGGTGCGCGGTGAAAACGGCGTTTTCGGAGGCGTTCCCCTTTCCAACAATTGGGGCATCGACCTGGCCGGCACGCCGCACTTCATCGTGCTCGGCGTCGAAGAGCAGGATGCCATCGTCAAGGACACGGGGCGCTTTCGCAACGAAGATGCCTACGGTGCCCTGGGTACGGCCCAGGGAGTCGCCCACGGCGAGATGGTTGGGACCATACCAACCGTCAATGACGGGCAACCGCACGACTTTCTGAGGGATTTTTACGATACGTTCCTGAACGTGAACACCATGGCCGTCCGCTCGCGCAGGCTGATCGGCCCGATCTGCGAATGGCTGATCGAGCGTATGGTTGCGCGCCTGAAGCGCGGCGATGCAGCCTGCCTGGTTCGTGATCTCGCCCTGCCTCTTACCTACAAGGCCATGAGCACCATGCTCGGCGTACCGCAGGATGAGTTGCCGACATTCGTGGCGTTGGGCGAAAAACTCTTCTCCGCCGGCGTCAACGTGGAAGAGGGCGCGAAAGCTGGTGATGCACTGTTCGATTTCTTTTACAGCGAGGTCCAGAAACGCAAGCGCGAACCCGGGAAGGATGCGCTCACCTATTTCGTGACTGCCAGGAAAGACGACGAGAGAATGCTCAACGATGCGCAAGCCGCCATCACCGCGCGCTTCATCCTGCCGGCGGGCATCGAGACCACCTGGCGCGGCCTGGCGTTGATGCTGCTGCAGATACTGGCCCATCGCGAGCAGTACGACGATGTCTGTCAGGACCCGATGCTGGCGCGGCGGGCGGTGGAGGAAGGGCTTCGCTATGCGCCCTCGGGCTTCGTGACGCCGCGGCTGGCGTCGGAAGACATGGTGGTCGGCGGGTGCGAGATTCCCGAGGGCGGGCACCTGACGATCCTGCAGGGGATAACGAACCGGGACCCACGCCGCTGGGAAAATCCGGATGTGTTCGATATTCATCGCAAGTTCAAGTCGAACCGGACGTTCAACACCGGCGTACACTCCTGTGCGGGGCAGCACCTGGCGCGCCTGGAAATGATGACCTGCCTGCAACTGTTCGCCGAGCATCTGCCGAACCTGCACCTGGCGATCGAACCGGAACGCGTCGAGATTCGCGGATTTCAGGTTCGCACACCCCTGCGTATTCCGGTGTGCCTGAAGTGACCGGCCATTGCCCATTCGGTACATTGAACAACAGCACTAGCGAGATAGACATGTCGGTCAAGAAGAAAACCTATTGCAGGAACTGCGGTGCCGTCTGCGGCATAGAGCTGGAGGTGGCGGCGAACAGGGTGATTGCCGTGACCGGCGACCGGGAGAATCCGGAATCCCAGGGATATTTCTGTGTGAAAGGCCTCACCAGCATGGATTTTCACAACGGTGAGGACCGGTTGCTCGCCTGCAGGAAGCGGGAGGCCGACGGTTCCTTCGTCGATATCGACGGGGAATCGCTGATCGATGAGGTGGCGGCGAAGCTCAGGGAAATTCTCGACGCCCACGGCCCCCGCTCGGTGGCTTTTTTCAACGGCACCCATGGCTACGGCACGCTGAGCATGCCGCTCACCAAGTCGCTCCTGCACAGCATCGGCACGCCAAACGTGTTTTCCACCATGACGATCGATCAGTCGGCCAAGTGGATCAATCACGGGCGCATGGGCCTGGTGCCGACCTGGAAATACTCCGACCTCGAAGCCGATGTGCTGATGGTGGTGGGCAACAATCCCATCGTCAGCCACATGGGCAAACCCTGGACCGGCATACGCAACAATGCGGCGGGAAGGGCGATTCGCGAGGCGCGAAAGCGCGGCATGAAACTCATCGTGGTCGACCCGCGCATCACCGAAACCGCGCGCAATGCCGACATTCACCTGCAGATCAATCCCGGCGACGACGCGATGCTGTTTGCCGGGCTGATTCACCTGTGCATCAACAACGGCTGGTACGACAAGGCGTTCTGCGAGCGCTACACCTGCCAGTTCGAGGAACTCGAGCGCGCCGTTGAGCCTTTCACGCCGGAACTGGTGGCAAAAAGGCTGGGTCTTGAACAAGCCAGGCTCCGTGAGGTGGCGCGCCTGTTCGGTACCGCGAAGAAAGCTTCCTGCGGCAGCGGCACCGGCTCGAACATGAGCCGCAATTCCAACCTGAGCGTGCAGATGCTCGAGGCGTTCAACGCCATCTGCGGCGGCTTCCGCAAGCCCGGTGACGAGGTGCCGAACCCCGGCCTGCTGTCCGGCGGGATCCCACCGGTCTTTTCCGTCATTCCGGCAAACCGTACCTGGGAGGCCGAGCCCAAGGCCGTTTCCGACGCCTCCATCGGCCAGACGTACGGCGAATTCCCGACGGGCATACTGGCGGACGAAATCACGTCGAACAGCCCGGACCGGATCCGCGCACTGCTTGTGCTCGGCGGCAATCCGGTGATGGCGATGGGCGACCCGGACAAGACCGTGCCGGCTTTCGAGTCGCTGGACCTCCTGGTCACGGTTGATCCCCGCATGACCGACACGGCCCGGCTTTCCCACTATGTGGTGGCGCCGGCGCTGCCCTATGAACGCCACGACTGCACCATGATCAATGACGCTTCCTATCACCGGCCCTTCGCCCAGTACGCGCCGCCGGCACTGACGCCGCCGCCGGGCGTGCTGCCCGATTGGGAATTGATCTGGGGTATCGCCAAGCGGCTCGGTTACCAGCTCGAGCTGAAACCCGCCATTTTCGGTGCATCGTTCAGTTCCCTGCCGGACGGGTACAAGCTCGACATGGAAAACAAGCCGGAACCCGAACATCTCATCGAGGAAATGTGCAGGCAGTCGCTGGTTTCCTTCGATGAGTTGAAGGCGCATCCGAGCGGTTACGCACCGGAAATCGAACCGGTGGTGATTCGTGAACCGGAAGAGGACGACGGCGCCCGCCTCAGCCTGATGCCGGAAGACGTGGCGGCTGAACTGGCGGCTGAACTGGAGGAATACCGGCCTGGCGGCGAGTTTCCGCTGCTGCTTTCCACGCGCCGGCTGCTGGAAACCATGAACGGTTCGTTCCGGGATGCGGGCAAGACGCGCAAGCGGTACGCGGTGAACCCCCTTTTCATGCATCCCGACGACATAGAGGCCCATGACCTCGAAGGCGCCGAGAAGGTGATTGTCGAATCGAGGTTCGGCAAGGTATCGGCGGCGCTCAGGAAAGACCCGACCATGAAGCCCGGGGTGGTTGCGCTGACCCACATGTGGGGGTCGGCATTGGATGAGGCGCCCAACACCCCGTTGGGCAGCTATACGGGGCGGCTGGTTTCGCTGCGGGAGGGTCTGCAGACGATCAATGCCATGCCGAGGTATTCGGGGGTGGAGGTTTCGGTCAGCGCCGCATGACCGACGGGGCGATTTCCCAGCCCGGAAAGACAACGGTGACCGGGGGTAACTTGACTCAATCCGCAATCTTGTCCGCGCAAAACAGTCCAGTGACGCGGGCGGGCGAACAAGGAGTTGACGTGCGTTCCCGGTTCTGGAACCGGAAACACCCGCAGCCGTTCGCAGCCAGTAAATGTTCTCGTGACCCGATCCGCCCGGTCAGGGCCGTGGTGACCACGTGCGCTGCAGAGACTGAGCGGCGCTCAATTGGAAAGAAAACTGGTCGACAATAGCGAGCTTCTGGCGGAAAAGGCGGTGCAGTCGGGTGTCGATGGAATCGCCCAGCCGCTGACGGCGTTTTTTGCTTCACTCATGCCGGAAGCGACGAACGTTCAGATTTCCAATATCGATACCCCGCCCGCCGACAGCGGGTTTTCCGCGGAAAACTATTTTGTCGATCTGACCTGGACGGAAGGGGACGGGCCGCGTCGTGCGCGCTACGTCGTCAGGCGGCAGTCCAAGGCTGCGATGTTCCCCGGCAGGAGTTTCAGCCGGGAGCGCCGCATTCAGGAGATCCTGTCCACGAAAACGGACCTGCCGGTACCGGGAATCCTGGCGTACGAAGACGACCCGGCCGTACTCGACGGACGGTTCTATGTCATGAAGTACCTGCAGGGAGCGACACCCCCGGCGGCTGCGCCGCACGACGTTGGCATGCTGGCCGAATTGTCCGAGCAGGCGCGGCGCAAGCTGTGGTTTTCGGGGCTTTCGCAACTGGGGGCGATTCACAGGCTCGATGCCGTCGAGCTGGGTCTTGATTTCGTATCGGATGCCGCGCAATCCGGTTCCGAACTGGCCGGCCTGCTGGACTATTGGGAACGGCACTACATGCAGAGCAGCAATGGCAAGCCGCTGCAACTGATGACCGATGCCATGGCCTGGCTGCGCAGCAACGAGCCGGACGAACAGCAAGCGTCACTGCTCTGGGGCGATGCCCGCATCGGCAACATGCTGTTTGACGATGACCAGAACTGCGTGGGTATCGTCGACTGGGAGCTGGCCTCACTGGGCAACCCGCTGCAGGACCTCGCCTACTGGACCTACAGCGACGACCACTTTATCCATATCGCGAATCATGGTGCATTGGCGGGGTGGCCGACACTCGACGAGACCATCGCCGCGTACCAACGTGCTTCCGGGAGCGTGGTGGACGAAAGGACGTTGAAGTACTACCGGCTGGTCGCCGGCTACTGGATCGTATGCACGTTGAGCCAGTTGGTCGCCATCAAGAAGCGTGTAGGGCAGTTTCCCGCGGACCTGGAAGTCACCGAGGCCGCTTTTTCGCCGGTTTCGTTCTACCGCTCGGAGTTCGAGTCGACGACTTCGACCTATTGAAATTCAACCCATTGAGATTCAACCCATTGAAAAAGAACGTGTAATCCAGATGGCGCAACGCAGGAACATACTCTCGAGATTCGATCTGACCGGCCGGGGTGCGCTGGTCACCGGCGGCAGCAAGGGCATTGGCAAGAACCTTGCGCTGGCGCTGTCGGAGGCGGGCGCCAGCGTGCTGATCGCGGCGCGCAACGTGGAGGATCTGAAATCCGCAGCCGAAGAAATTGCAGCGGCTTCGGGAAATCGCGTCGAAACCTGTCGCGTCGACCTTGCAGACCGCGAATCCACCAGGAGCCTGGCTGCCCGGGCGGAAGAGATTCTCGGCGGCGTCGATATCCTTGTCGCCAATGCGGCGGTGGAAAGGAACGAGCCTGTGGAGAGCATTCTCGACGGGAGCATCGACCCGGTAGTGGAAACGAATTTCATCTCCTCCGTTGTGCTTACCCGCGAATTTGCGCGAGGGATGAAACAACGGGGCTGGGGGCGGATCATCTATATCTCGTCCGCCACCGTGTACAAATCCGCGGCAGACGGCCATTCGATCTATTCGGGCACCAAGGCCGCACTGCACGCGTTCGCGCGTACCGCGGCGGTGGAGCTCGGGGGCGAAGGCATCACGGTGAACGTGGTCGCGGCCGGAACCTACTACACGGACATGGCGGCCACGCATCTCGATGCCCTTGAGCCGCAGGCAAAGGAAGCCGCACTGGCCCTGTTTTCGCAGATGAACGCGGTCGGCCGCTGGGGCAGGACCGATGAAATGGAAGGTGCGGTGCTGCTGCTTGCCAGCGATGCGGGCAGCTACATGACCGGTTCGGTCATTACCGTCGATGGCGGCTTGTCCATCCGGTTGACGCCAAACTATCTGGCGGGCTGACGGTTTCAATTCAAGGGGATTGCCGTAATGGGAGAAATCGGCGTTACGCTGGATACGCACACCGAGTTTCTGGCCGGTTCACAGGTGCTGTCGATCGTTCGGCACATCGAAGAACTGGGTTTCGAAAGTGTCTGGCTGACGGACACGATGGGTAGGGAACCGTTTGTACTGGCCAGTGCCCTGCTGTCCGCCACCGGCAGGATACGCGTCGGTACCGGCATCGCCTCCATGTATGGGCGCGATGCCCTGGCTGCCCGGCAGACGCGGCAGACGTTGTCCGAGCTGTTCCCCGGCCGGTTCCTGATGGGCCTGGGCGTATCCGCCCCGTTCGCCAACGAAGGGCGCAAGGCACACTTGATGTCCCCGGCCGGGAAGGTGTCGAGCTTTCTCGACGATATGCGTTCGTTTCAGATCCTGTCCGCCGAGCCCGAAACCATGGCGCCGGTGTATGTGGCCGCTCACGGGCCGAAGCTGCAGGGCCTTGCGCTGGAAAAAGCGGACGGGATCCTCACCTGGGTGATGCCCGCCGAGCACATCGAACTGACCCGGACGCGCATTGGCAATGACCTGGATGTTAGCTGCCAGGTTCCCTTCATGCTGGACGCGGACGCGGATCAGGCGCGCCGGTGCGCACGCGAATACCTGGCGGTCTGGTTGCAGTTGCCGTGGTACTGCCGGTCCTGGCGTGCTGCGGGGTTCTCCGATGCCGACCTTTCCGGAGGCGGCAGCGATGCGTTCATCGATGCGGTGGTCGCCTGGGGTGACGCCGGCACCATCGCCGATCGTGTTGCGCGCTACTTCGATGCCGGAGCCAGCCGGGTGATACTGGAGCCCTTGCGCAAGACCCGAGAGGGCGAGGCTCGGGATGTGTTTCACCAGGCCGATGTCACGGCCGATTGGCCGGCGCTCGATGTGTTGGCGGAGCGATTGCTGGGTTAGCGGCGCCGATTCATTAGTCCTCCGTACTTCGCACTCAACATGGCATTGAGAAACAAGGCCAACCCAAGTGCCGGCATGCCGCTTGGCGGGCTATGCGTGAACGAGGCGACCGGCAACGTGGTCCGGGCCGATGGCACCGACATTCCGGGGCTCTTCGCGGCGGGGCGCGCCGCGGTGGGCATATCCCATACAACGACGTTCAGCGGATTGACCATCGCCGATACGATATTTGCGGGAAGGCGCGCCGCCAGGAGCATCCTGGGCGGGTCCAACTGAAAGCGCGGACTTTCCCGGATTCCCCGTTGTGGATACATGGAGGCACGCAGCCGGCTGCGAAGCCGCGCCAGTTGCTGAATCCTGATCGAAACGACCCGCTGTTTCGCGCCTGGTATGACCCGGCTCGGGTCAGACCCTGCAAGGGTTCACCAAGCCGTCACGCGTTCTGTACGCGCTTGCCCAGGGCGATGCGGTAGAAAACGGGTACTGCCACCAGGGTCAGCAGCGTGGCGAAGGCCAGGCCGCTCATGATGCAGACCGCCATTTCCAGGAAGAACGGGTCCGCCAGCAGCGGGGACATTCCGGCGATCGTTGTGCCCGAGGCCAGCAGCACCGGGCGCATGCGGCTGACGCTGCCCTGCACCATGGTACTGACGGATCGCTCGCCTTCGTCCAGGCGCTTGTCGATCTCGGCGAGCAGCACGATGGAGTTCTTGACCAGCATGCCGGACAGGCCCAGAAAACCGAAGAAGGCGGGGAAGGTGAAGGACAGGTCGGTGACCAGCAGCCCGAGAACCACGCCGCAGACCGTCATCGGCACCGACAGCCAGATGACGGCGGCTTCCCGGACACGCCCGAACATCAGGACGGTGATCACGATCATGAACAGGTACGCCAGGAAGATCTTCGGCAGCAGGGTTTCGTAGGCCCTCTGGTCCGCTTCGTGTTCCCCGCCCCAGTCGAGCGCATAGCCCGGCGGCAGTTCGATCGCCTCGATCTCCGGGCGGACGGATTCGAAGGTTCGACGGGCATTGAACCCGGGCTGCGGGTTGGCGCGGGCCTGTATGCTGCGAACCCGGTCGCGGCGAAAGATCATGGCGTCGTCCGCGGTGAGGTCGAACGAGGAGACCACCTGCCGCATGGGTATGTAGCGCTGCTGCGACTGGCTCCAGACGAGGCGGTCGGGAAGGCTGGCGATGTCGGCGCGTTCCTCCCTGGGCGCGCGGGCGACGATGGGAATGAGCTTGTCCCGCTCCCGGTACAGGCCGATGGGCACGCCCAGGGTCGCGTAGGCCAGGGCGAGGGAAACGTCCCTTCGCGAGACGCCCGCCAGCCGTGCCCGCGCCTCGTCGTAGCGGGGCCTGATCTCGAGTGCCGGCTGCCGCCAGTCGACGTGCCGGTCGACCAGGTCGTGCGCCATGAAGATGTCGAGTGCCTGGCCGGCCAGCGCCCGCAATACCCCGGCCTCCGGGCCGGAAAAGCGCGCCTCGATCTTGGCGTTGCCGCTCGGCGTGAACTCCGCGCGGGACACCTGAATGTCGGCGCCGGGCCTGAGCCGTGCCAGTGCCTCGCGGCTCGTGGCCATGATGTCGTCCATGGCGCGCACGTCGGCGACCCGGACCACCAGTTGTGCGTAAGCCGGATTGGGTTGCTCCTGGTTGATGATGGCGGTGAAGCGGGGCGCGCCCTTGCCGATGAAGGCGGTGGTTGCAACGACGCCATCCTGTGCCCTGAGCGCCTCTTCGAGCTCCCGGGTGTCTCCGGCGGTCGTGAGGATGTCGGTGCCTTCCGCCAGCCGGTAGTCGACATAGAACAACGGCGAATTGGTCGTCGGGAAGAATCCCTGCTTGACGAATTGAAAGCCCCACAGGCAGGCGGCGAGCACGCCCAGGATACAGGCCGTGGTCAGCCAGGCGCGGCGCAGGCCGAAGGTGACCAGGCGCCGGTACGGTGCGTACGCCCAACCGGAGAAGAGCGCCTCTTCGCTGCGGCCGGGGGTGGCCTTGAGCAGCCGGCTGCCGAGCAGGGGAACCACGGATACGGCCAGGAGCCAGCTCAACAGCAGCGAGATGCCCACCACCTGGAACATGGAGTGCACGAACTGGCCGGTGACATCGTCGCTCAGGCCGATGGGGGCGAAGGCCGCGATGCCGATCACCGTGGCGCCGAGCAGGGTGAACTGGGTGCGCTTGACCGATTGCGCGGCCGCCTCGGCCGGCGACAGGCCCTTGCCCACCCCGACCACCATGCCTTCGGCGATGACAATGCCATTGTCCACCAGCATGCCCATGGCGATCATCATGCCGCCGAGCGACATGCGTTGCAGTTCGATGCCGAGGATCGACATCAGGCAGATGGTGCCCAGTATGGTCAGGAACAGAACGGCGCCGACCACGGTTCCGGCGCGCCATCCCATGAACAGGCATAGCGCCAGCACCACCGTGGCGACGGACAGGCCCAGGTTGCGCAGGAACTGCCGGATCGACGTCTCGACCACCTCGTGCTGGGCGTAGACGGTGTCGACGGCGACCCCGAGCGGCAGTTCGGCGAGCATCGCCTTCATGCGCGCATCCACGGCGTTGCCGACCTCCACCACGTTTTCGTCCCCGATGACCGAGATACCGACGGTGAACGCGCGCTCGCCGTTGTGGCGGATGATCTCCGGCGGTTCTTCGACGGGTTCGCGCGCCAGGTTGGCGATATCCGCCAGGCGCACGATCTCCGTCGAACCGGGGCGGCCGATGCGCATGTCCCGCACCGCGGCGGCGCTGTCGAACGCCGCCTGCGGCGCGATGCGCAGGCGGCGGCCGTCAAACAGGACGGAACCCGCGGGGGTGATGTCGTTCTCGGCGCCGATGCCGCTGAACAGGATGTCCATGGGCAGGCCGAGCCGGCCGAGGCGCAGGTGATCGACTTCCACGTACACCGCCTCCTGCGGCTCGCCGGCGGTCTGCACCTTGGCCACCCCGTCGACGGATTTCAGCGCGGTGACGATGCCGCGGGCCATGTCCTGGATCTCGGCGGTGTCGTAACCGGGCGCCGAGACGGCGTACAGGATGCCGAAGACATCCCCGAAGTCGTCTTCGACCAGGGGCTCGCCGGCACCCGGGGGCAGCCCGCCGCTGGCATCGCCGACCCGGCGTCGCAGCTCGTCGAAGATCTGCTGGGCCTCTTCCGCGTGGTACTCGTCCTTGAATTCCACCTGCACCTCGGAACGACCCGGCACCGACTTGGAAACGATCTCCTCGATGTAGGGCAGTTCGCGGACGGCGGCCTCCACCAGGTCGGTGACTTCCTGTTCCACTTCCGCGGCGGAGGCGCCCGGGTATTCGGTAACGATCAGCACGTAGTGGAAGGGATAGGCGGGGTCCTCGAGCCGGCCCACGGTCTCGATGCCGTAGGCGCCGCCGAGCAGGCAGGCCAGGATCAGCAGCGTCGGGTAGAGCGGCCGCTCGATGGCAAGGCTGGCGATGTTCCTCATGGCTCGCGGCGATTGCGCGAAGGCGAAGCGGCCTTCAGGCGTCTTCCGGGACGGCGCCGATCGGGCGGACGCGCATGCCTTCCTGCAGTTGCCGGGCGCCGGCCGCCACAACCATGACACCCTCCTCGAGTCCGGAAAGGACGGGTATGCCGGCGGCATCGGGAGCACCGACCTCAACGGGCTGCCTGTGTACGGCCCGGCTCTCCGGGTCGACTACCCAGACGTAGAAACGCTTGTCGGGTCCACTCAGCAGCGCGGCGGCCGGCAGCCGGGGGAGGGCGGGGGCGCCCGCCGGCGGTCGCAGACCGATGCGCACCGCGGCGGTCATGCCGGGCAGTACATTGAAATCCGGCGGGCGCTGCATGGAGAAGGAAACCTCGTAGGTTTGCGCCACGGCATCCGCTTCCCCGCGATTCTCGCGGTAGGACAGGGGAAACCGCCGCTCCGGGGCGAACGGAAACGCCGCCTCGATGCCGGCGACGCGCTCTGTGTTGACGGTGACCAGCAGTTGTTCCGGAATGCCGGCCACCACCTGCAGTTCGTGCAGGTCGTTCAGGCGCAGCACGGGATCGGCGGCGCTGATCTGCACATGGTTGTCGAGCCAGCGCCTGGCCACCTGGGCATCGAAAGGTGCGACGAGCCGGCTCTTGGCCAGGGATTCGCGGCGCTGCTCCAGGCGCACCTGCTGCAGTTCAAGCATCGACTGGGCATCCTCCACCAGGGAAGCGGCGATGCCGTTCTGGGCCAGGAGCCGGCGTTTGCGGTCCAGGTCCTGGCTCGCCAGCCGCACCTCCAGTTCCGCTTCGCGCACGGCGAGCTGGAAGTCGGTGGGATCGAGGGCCGCGACGAGCTGCCCGCGCCCGACCGTCTGGCCCTCACGGACCGGCAGTTGCGCAAGCACCCCGTCTACTTCGAAGGACAGGTCGATGGACTGGGCGGCTTCCACCCGGGCGACGAATTCGTGGTTGGTCACCTGCCCGGGCGCGCGTACTACGAATACCTTTGCGGGCCGAACCGACTGTTGGACCGTCGCGGGCTCCGTGCGGGCTTCGCAACCCGCGAGCAACGCCGTTACCGCCAGGGTGGCTACCCGCAGGCTCAAGGGCTCATCCTCGATGAAAAACAGCGCGTTACCATAATGATTCGGGTCGCGAGTTGCCAGCACACGCAGTATCGCGTGCGCCTTTTCGGCAGCCCGGTGTTTCCTGGCTCGCTACGTTCGTTCACGAACAGGTCGGCTTTGGAAACCGGATAGGCGCTCCCTCCGCTGCTCCCCGTGCCTGCAACGGATCCCGCATTGACAATCCGTCCCCAACGCCGTTGCACCATGTGAAAGTGCAGCCCGGTGGGTGCACGATGGCGATCGGCTTCAAAAAATGCCGGGAACGACGCCCTTCGTGTTCGCAAGCGGCCCTGATACCGAGGGTGTCTGTATCTGGGCGTCCCATTCAAAGTGCAGAGTGCGCTGGAAGATCTTCCACTCGCCATCGCGCCGTTCGAACCGGTCGTGGTAACGGGCGCCGATCAATACGCCATATGGCCTGCCGGTATGCGGGAACAGGGGTGGAAACGGCGGGCAGTCTTCCGACATCAGATGATGGGCCAGCAAGTAACATTGCGCCCGGGCGCGGTCGCCGTCTGTCCTGATGAGGATGTTGGATGTGTGGTGCATGGTTTCGATCATGCCCGATCCGGCATCGGCCTGAGACTCGAAAAACGCCCGCACGGGCATGGGTGTGCCGTCCGCCAGGTATTGATAGAGGCCGTCCGGATGAAAGCACCCGATAACGCCCTCGAAATCGCGGCGGTCGACGCAGTCGCCATAGGTGTAGATCACCTCGGTAATCGCCATTTTGTCCGCGAGCGTTCGCAAAGCATTTTCGTCAGTCATGTAAGCCTCCAGTGGAGTTTGAGTGGGCATTGAAATACCCCCAATAAACCCGTCACATCGATCATGCGCACGGTTCTTTCACTGCAGTGGAAGCGATCTGCCGATGAGCCTTTCGGTGGCGGCCCACAGCCTGGCTGCGTTTTCAGGAGCCAGGGCATAGGACATGACGCCCGTACGATGGTCGGGTTGCTCGCGTGTTTTCGCGATTCTGCAGTCTTCCAGGTAAAGGGGCCCCAGACCGGAAAGCTGGGCTTCCGTGGCTGCCCAGACCGTAGTCGCCGCGCCCTGTTCCGGTGTCTTGAACTCCTCGGGAGCCGGGACACTGCCTCTCGCCTCGGCAAGGGCGAGGTCCCCGGGAACGAGGTCATCGCCCAGGCCGGTCCAGATTGCGCCCGGGTGTACGGCAAACGCATCGATGCCCAGCACGGTCGAGACCTGCACCGCAAGCAGCACACAGGCGGTCTTTGATTGACCGTAGCCCTGCCAGGCCGTATAGGGCCGGTTCTCGAAGTTGAGATCATCGAAGATGACGGGGGAGTAGTGGTGTCCAAAGGACGTCAGTGAAACCAGCCGCGCATTGTCGGCCTGCTTGAGGGCGCCGGCCAGGCGCGAAGTCAGCAAGGCATGGCCGACGAAGTTTGTCATCAACTGTGATTCGATGCCTTCGGCGTTGCGGCGAAACTGGCCGATAATGCCGGCGTTGTTGATCAGAATGTCGATTGGCCTGTGAAGGTCAAGCACCTGGTCAGCGAATGCATCGACGCTGTCGAAAGACATCAGGTCGAGCGGAAATCCGTGCAGGGATCCCGTTGCGCCGGTCTCGTGCAGTTCCCCCAGAAGCGTTTCCAGTTTCGCGGGATTCCTGGCGCCGATGACAAGGTCAGCCCCGGCAGCGGTCAAAGCCCGGGCCGTCGCGACGCCGATTCCCGCGGTCGCTCCGGTCAGTACTATCAGACGACCGCTCAGGTCTACGTTGGACAGAACCTCAGAGGCCGTCGACTCCGCTCCGAATCTGTAGTCAACGTCGATCACTGATGCCCTCCGCTCGCTCGTTCAACCGTCCGGACCGCGAGAGCGCAGGCAAAGTGTTGTCTTCGGTCACTTCGTTCACTTCGGTCCCCGGTCGGGTTTGGCTGGGTCTTGAAATACTCCCATGAACCCGTTACACAGCGATGGCACGTGAAGGTTTTGATGACCCAGTAACCCGCGAAAGAATCACTTCGGCAACACCGGTGGGGCGCCATGGTGGCCAACCGGGCCGCAGCGTTTTCAGGGGCCAGGGCATGCGACATTACGCTGGCGCGGCTGGCCTATCTTCGCGATTCTGCAATTCGATCAAAGGTGATCGGGAGCTTCCTGAAACCCCAGAAACCGAAGGCGCCATCGAATTCCGGCTCGCCCGCCAGTTGAATGTTCTCCATTCTGCCCACAATCGCCTTGAGCGCTTCTTCCGCTTCAGCCTTGGCCAGGAACATGCCGAGGCATATGTGCGCACCCTTGCCGAACTGCGTATGCGTGAATTTTTTTCTGTCTGGATTGAACGTCTCGGGATCTTCATGGAATTCCGGGTCTCTACCTACGAATAGATGGGGCAGCGTGATAAAGGTGCCTTTCGGAAAGATCACGTCCCGATAGGTGAAGTCGTGCCGCGCGACTCGGTGTGTGGCGCCAGTCACGCCCATCAGCCGTAACGTCTCTTCAACCAGGCGTTTGCAGCGCTCCGGGTCATCCGCCATTTTTTTCGCTTCGTCCGGATACCGGGACATCATGTAAACGCACAGGTTGAGCGTCTGTTTGGTGGAGTCGTAGCCGCCGCCGAGCAGCAACATCAGCAGGCTTTCCAGCTCGTCCACCGACATCCGCTCACCTTCCTTCGCCAGTTCGACGAGGGTCTGTATCAGGTCGTCCGGGTGATCGCCTGGCTGCATGCGGGTTTCGATAATGCCTCTGACATAGGGCTGCTCCTGGAGGACGCCTGCTTCCAGTATCGGCACGATCGACGGGTCCATGCCGTACCCCTCGTTCTGCAGAATCACCCACTCCTCGATCGTGGGTACGTCTTCGACGGGGAAACCCATGATGCGGCAAAGCACCGAGATGGGGTACTTGCTTGCCACGCGTTCGCTGAAATCAATGTCATGGGCATCGATGACCGTGTCGATGATCTCGTTGATGGTTGCCTGCATTACGTGGCGGTAGGAATCCGCCGCTTTCGGCGTAAACGCCGGCGCAATGATGCGGCGTATGCGCTGATGATCCGGATCGAAGTGGTCTTTCGCCACAAGGTGATTGGCCGACCATTTGCCCCACGCCGTGTCTTCGGCGCCAAACAGCTTGACGACGTCGCGAAGCGGGGTGCGCATGTCATCGTCGGCCCGGTTGATATCGACCACCCCCTGTTGATCGAGCACAATGAACCCTTGGGAGTATTTCGCCAACCAGTGGTGCTTGCGGGCCTCAGCCAGATGGGAGTGCGGGTCTTCGGTATACCCCTTTGAAAATACGTCAACCTCGGGGAGGTCCAGTTCATGTACGTTGGTTGCTTCTGACATGGTCATTCCTCAGTTGTCGTCGGTCCAATCAGCTTCCAGCCAATCTTCTTTGGACAATACGGGACATTGCAATACTCCCATGAACCCGTTACGCTAGTCAATTGCCCGATCAATTAATATTAAGATCGGCTGCGGTGGCAAGCGGTTTACCGCGCTGTCCGACGCCGCACGGTATCTGACCGTCCGGAAGATCAGGGTCGACGGTGGTTGGGCCGGTCATCTGCCGATGTATGAAAATGAAGCCGCGAATCAACGAGGTACAGAGTCGGTGAATAGTCGGGAAGAAATACTGGATTTGATGAACAGCTATGTGTATTTGATCGACCAGGGAGATTTGCAGGGTTTTGCGGCGTTGTTCGAGTTTGGCGAGTGGGGTTCCGAAGGACAAAAACTGCTATCTGGCAAGGAGATGCTGGAGATGTTGAGGAACGACATCATCATCTATGGGGACGGTACTCCGAAAACGCGCCATGTGGTAACCAACATTGATCTTGATGTCGATGAACACCTAGGTGTGGCCTCTTGCCGGAGCTATGTGACACTGCTCCAACAGACAGACGACTTTCCCTTGCAGGTCATTTTTTCTGGCCAGTATAGTGACGACTTTGAAAGGATCGACGACAAATGGCGGTTTGCAAGAAGAATGGTGAAGCGGCCACTTTATGGTGATTTATCCCGGCACGTGAAGCCCCGGACGGCAGGAGAGTGATGTCTGCCACTGAAACCGGGACCCCGCCCCCCACAGCCCGAATGGATGGCCCGTCTCACTGAAGAGGGCCGTCACATGGACATCAAGAGCCTTCGCATCCCCGATGTCATTGCGGCGGGACCGGGCATTGTCCTTGTCTCGCAGATGGGGCCGCTAAAACATACTGCATTGCTGTAAAGGATTACTGCAAAAGCAAGGGGGAAACAACATGGATCTTCAACTGAAAGGCAAGAAAGCGCTGGTGACAGGAGGTGCGCGCGGTATCGGCCGTGCCATCGCCGAAACACTGACCGATGAAGGCTGTGATATCGCCCTATGTGCACGAAACGCGAAGATGGTGAACGAAGCAGTCGAGTCGTGATGGTGAGTTT
>JAPPHD010000176.1 GCA_028821125.1 Gammaproteobacteria bacterium | reverse complement strand
ACGAGCTTAACGCGCCGAAAGGGAAGCCCCGCATGCGAACTCTTTCCCGAGATTCTGCGTTTTTCCTTTCGAGTCAGCGTCCCGGCGTGCCGGTTTCCGACTCGCAAAGACGCATTGCATCCTCCACAATTCCGGGCTGGACCTTCCACAGGCGCCCCGGCCCATGATCGGCTTGCTGCAAAGCGGCCAGTACGCGGTGTTCGCGCTGCTGCTGATCGCTCTGGTGATCTCGCTGTCGT
Source organism: Gammaproteobacteria bacterium (assembly GCA_028821125.1). Lineage (GTDB taxonomy): Bacteria > Pseudomonadota > Gammaproteobacteria > Pseudomonadales > Azotimanducaceae > Azophilus. The sequence continues at coordinate 31,995 of JAPPHD010000176.1, read as the reverse complement.
TCCACGAGTTCGGCCATGCGGCCGTGGCCAAGTGGCACGGGGACGACACCGCCCAGCGCGCAGGACGGCTCACCGTCAATCCCCTCGCCCACATCGACCCCGTGGGCATGCTCATGGTGATTCTGGTGGGGTTCGGCTACGCCAAGCCGGTGCCCACGAACCCGCGCAATTTCCGTTCGAGAACGTCGGACCTCTGGGTGGCGGCAGCCGGCCCTTTCATGAACCTGCTGCTCGCGCTGGTGACCTGGAACTTCTACCTGTTCCTGCGCGCCGCTGGCTGGGAGAGCCCGGGCGGCGAGATCTTTTTCGTGCTGCTCGCGCAGATCAACCTGCTGCTGATGGTGTTCAACCTGATACCGCTCGGCCCGCTGGACGGCCATTACATACTGCCGCACTTCCTGCCCGCCCACCTGGCGCATCGCTACCGGATGTTCAATGCGCGTTACGGCACCGGGGCGCTGCTGGCACTGATCGTGCTCGGCATCGTCGGCCTGCCGGTGTTCCGCTACCTCGCCGAGTTCTCCTACCTGTTGCTGGGCTGGATTTCGCTGGTCTAGCCGCACCTGGCCTTGAACGGGTATGCCCGGCAGCCGGCACGAACAACCTGCTGTGATATAAAGCCCGCCGGGAAGCGAACCATCGATCAAACCAAACGCGGAGAACTTCGCAATGCTCAAGCTGCACTTTGCCCCGAACAGCCGTGCCGGGCGAATCGTCTGGCTGCTGGAAGAACTCGGGCTGCCCTACGAAATCAACCGCATGGATTTCCACCCCAAGGACCTGAAGTCGGACGAGCACCGCGCACGGCACCCGCTCGGCCGGGTACCGGTTCTTGATGACGGCGACGTGCGCCTGTTCGAGTCCGGCGCCATCGTGGAGTACGTCCTCGCCCGCTACGGCAAAGGCGCCATGAAGCCGGGGGTCGACGACCCGGAGTTTCCGGCCTACCTGCAGTGGTTCCACTACTGCGAGGGCATGGTCATGCCGCCCATCAACACCATCGTGGTGCACACCGTACTGCTGCCGCCGGAACGCCGCGACGAGGTGGTGCTCGGCCAGGCACAGCGGCTGGTGGGCAAGGCGCTGCCGCCGGTGGACGAGGCGCTGGAAGGAAGGGATTACCTGATCGGCGACCTCAGTGGCGCCGACATCATGCTCGGCCACGCCAGTTTCATGTGCGGGCGTCTGGGACTCATCAGCAAGGACATGCCCAACCTGCAGGGTTACGTCGACCGCATTGCGGCAAGGCCGGCATTTCAGAAGGCAATGGCGAGCTGACAGAATCGTCTACGCGCAGGCCGAAACGCTCATACGAGTCAACCTCGGCGAGCGACAACGAAGTCATTCACTTCGGCAACGGCGGCCGCTTGAGCGAGACCGTGACCCTGGGAGTGTAGCCCCTCGGCCGACAGGGGCCATCACGCCGCTACCCGGACGGCGGCTGCCTTGCGAGGCAGGACTCCCGCAACGGGGCCACCGGCCCGGCCGCGTTGGTTAACGCTTTGCCCCTCCAGCCGCATCGATGTTCAGCAGCGGAATAGCGCTGCCTCCGTTTACCTGGGGCAACTGACCGTCCCATTTCTCGGCAATGCGCAGTTGAATCAGCGAGGGGTTGTCGCGTAGCGCTTCCGCCTCGCGCCGTATCGCCTCGGCACGCGCCACCGAGGCAACCTCGATCTGGTAGGCCTCCGCATCCGCCGCAAGCGTGCGTTCAGCGGCGGCGGCTTCCGCCTGGGTCACCCGGCGGAGCTTCTCGTTCTTGGCTTTCAGCGCCTCCTGTTCGGCCTTCACCTTTTCTTCAATAGCCCGGTTGAACTCGTCCGAGAAATCGAAATCCGTGATTGCCACATTGGCCAGGCTGACGGCGCCGACCACGCCTTTCTGGTCCAGGGTGGCATTGACGAACGCCTCGATGGCTCCCTGAATCTGGGTTTTCACTTCCGCCCGCCGGGTGACGAGTTCCTCGGCGGTGTACTGGGCGGTGATGGCTTTCACAGACTCCTGGATGGCCGGGTCGATCAGGGTGCCTTCCACCATCTGGCGGGTGCCGATCTTCTGGAACGTCAACGGCATCACCGGGCCGGCCATCGAGTACTGCACCGCCACTTGTGTGCGCACCACCTGCAGGTCCCTGGACGATGCGCTGGCCTCCTTCTGCGCGGCCCGCAACCGGATATCGATTTCCTCGACTCTGTCGAGAAACGGCGCCTTGAGGTGAAAGCCCTCCGGCAGATGCTCCATCTGCACGGCGCCCAGCCGCCGCACCACTCCGACATGGCCACTGTCGACGACGACGAAGGACAACAGCAGACAAAGAATCACAGGTAGTGCCGCCACCAGGCCGGCATATTGAATCTTGTGCGTCATGCCCACTCCACACTGCTACCAGACACGCTGAATATTACGGATGCCCTCGTAGACATGGAGGGGGTAATGGCCAATCTCCTACACGTATTTCCGACATAACGTACGAAGCCTAACGACAAAAGGAGGTCAAAGCAGGGAGTACAAAGCAGGGAGTACAAAGCAGGGACACCTACCTTTGGCTACTTTAGGCAAGGCCGGCGAGGGACACCTGCATTTGCCAACGTTTGGCGCCTTCAAACGCGTGAATCCGAGCGTCCCGCCAACGTCGCCAACGACGGCAGTTTCCTGCTATTGTCGGTTTCCCCGCGCCCGTAGCTCAGTTGGATAGAGCGTTGGCCTCCGAAGCCAAAGGCCGTGCGTTCGAGTCGCACCGGGCGCGCCAGCTATCCCGCTTCAGGCGAATTCCCCCGGGCGCCTCTCTTCGGGCAGGCGAAGCAGGAAGAGCGCCGCCAGCGAGACGGCGAACCCGCCGATCAACACCCCGAAAGCCGGGAGGTAACTGCCGGTGGTTTCGTAGATATAGGTGGTGAACGGCATGCCGCCGAGCATGAACGGCGTGGTCAGCGGGCTCGTTATTCCCATCACCCGCGCGAACGCTTCCCGCCCGAACATGGCGCTCAGCAGTACTGACCACATCGGCGACACCGCACCGTAGCCGAGCCCGAAAACGATGGCTGACAGCGTCAGCGCCAACTGGGTCTCAACAACCATGATCAGCCCGAGGCCGGCGATCTGGCAGCACAGGGAGATGCCCATGGTCAGGCGCTTGTTCAGGTGGTCGGACGTAACGCCGAACAGGGGCTTGGCGAGGGCGGCCGTGAAGGTGAGCACGGCCATCACCGACGCCGCCTGCATGGGCGACAGCCCGATGTCCGTCATGTGCGAATGCAGCGCCAGCAGCGCGCCGCCGATACCCAGGAAGCTCGTGCCGATGATGAGCACCAGGTGCCAGATGCGCCGGTCTCTGATGGCGCGGCCGAAGGTCCAGTAGCGGGCGGACGCCGGGTATTGCACCCCCGCCTCCGATTCGGTTTCCGTACCCGGGTCGGCATTGTCCGGTAGCAGTCCCCGGTCTTCCGGGCGCTTGACCGCGAAAAACCAGACCAGTGGAGCGAACGCCACGAACGCGACGATGCCGAAGGAGGTCACCGCCTCGCGCCAGCCGTATTCCAGCACCATCCACGACGTCACCGGTATCACCACGGTACCGGACACCGAAATGCCGAATCCGGCGATCCCGAACGCCATGCCGCGGCGCCGGTCGAACCAGTTGGCGAGCAGGGTATTGGACGGGATCGGCCCCGCGAACGCCATGGCGAAGCCCAGGACGAGGCCGAACGTGAGATAGAGCTGCCAGATGCTCCGCACCTGCCCCATGCCCAGAAAGCCGAGCAGCAGAAGCCCGGCACCGGCGAGCATCAGCACACGAATCGAGCGCTCCGCCACGAGCCTGCCCACCCAGGGCCCAGCCAGGGCCGCCACCAGCGACTGGATCGACAGGGCGATGGAGATTTCGAACCGGTCCGCGTCCAGCGCTTCGGAGAGCGGTTTCAGCAGCGCGCCGAAGGCGTAGAACAGCGTTCCCATGGTGACGAACTGTGCGGCGAAGGCGAACCCCACGATGTTCCAGCCGAAGAAGTACGCCGGCCGCCGGGGCGGAGGCGCCGTGGAAGCAGGGGTGGTGTCGGATGCCTGGGCCAAGCGACGTACTATACAGGAGGCACAAGATCTCGCACCGTCGGCCCATGGGTTCCAGGGTCGCCGCAGGCGCTGCGATCCATCGTGCAGGCGGGCCACGCCCGCCGCACCCCGGAAACTACCCGATGGCGTCCGGCGTCGCGCCCTTCCGGGGGTTCATTCCCGCCAGGTCCGGGCCTCGAAGGTCCCCTGCATCAGGGCGGTGCCTGGCATGACGCGCAACCGCCAGGGATCGAGCCTAAGCGCCGCAAACGTCGGCGACAGCGCGTTGTCCCAACCCGGGATCATGGCCGGATCGTATCCGACCGGCGCCGGGCCGTTGGCGAACAGGTCCCAGACCATCCTGCGTCCCTCGTCGTCGAAGACCCACTCGGCGCGGCACTCCGCCACGCAGGTGTCCTGGGTCGGCGCCCAGTAGTTGCACGAGAGATGCGGGCTGGCCTCGAGATGGGCACGCTTGATCGGCGTCGCCCCGGTAGCGATCCAGCCGGTGAGCCTGCCGCCTTCCCACTGCCAGATCGGGTGCAGCACCCGGGAGCGCGGCCGGCCTTTCGCATCGACCGTGGCGGCGGAGCACCAGACGATTTCGTGGGCCATCTTTACGAAGGCGGGGGCAATCTCATTCAGGTCGGTCATCGTTTTCTTCCTGCCAATCGGGCCAGCCGACGACCGTGCACCAGCACGTCACCCTTCGGGTGTCTCCGGCCGTACGGCACAATCTAACCCGTCCCGGGAATGGATGCCATGTCCCACGAGCGCACGAACGGGTTGATCGCCGGGCGCCGAAGGGAGCTCTTCTCGCCGAGCATGTCCGATTTCCAGCTCCTGAATCGTCCCGGGGTCGCACCACGCGGATGCGGCTGTGCATCAGCGTTGCCGCGAACTGTCAGCTTCTCAGTTTTCCCAGAAAATCATATAGTTAGCTTGACGCGTGCTTTCTTTCGCCTATGATCGTCGAGCGGCAGATTGTCGTGGCGTCGGTCTGAACCTCGCAATTGGGGCTCCAAGGTGGCTCGGAAAGTCATTGTCCACTACCACGTTTTCAAGAACGCGGGCACGTCGATCGACCACATCCTGAAAACCAATTTCACAGGATTCCGGTGGCACAACGAGGAATTTCCCACCACCCCCGACCACGAGTCCATATTGAGCGACCGCTCAAACTCCCGGTTGGTCCAGAAATGGATCGCCAATCATCCCGAGGTGGTCGTTCTTTCTTCCCATACGGCCGTCATGCCGCTCCCGAAATTGCCCGAAACCGAGATATTTCCCATCATCATGGTGCGCAATCCAATCGTCCGACTGCAGTCGAGTTACCTGTTCCAACGCCAACGGTTTGAATCCGGATTCGAAGATCGGGCCACACGGCTTGCGGGCCAGAACGACCTTGCGGGGTACCTGCGCGGGTTGTTGAAGCAGGGCAGGGCCACAAACTTCACATCCGTGCGTCTGGCGGCCGCAGTTCCCGGATCGGTCAAACAGATCAGGCAACGGGCGTTCAGGGCGCTGCAGGTGTTGCCCTTCGTTGGGGTGACAGAGATGTTCGAGCAATCGATGAAAAGGATGGAGCTATGGCTCGCCCCTCATTTCCCGGCGTTTCGAGTTCTGCCAACCTGGCAGAACGCCTCCGACCAGGCCGAGAAGCCGGTGTCTGAACGCCTTGCCGAGATTCGCCGGGAAATCGGAGCAGGTCTCTATGCCGAGATTCTGGAAGCCAACCGCCTTGACATCGAAGTGCACGAAGCGGCTTCCAGGATGATTGGCGGGGCCTTGCGCCCCGGCTTGCACCAATACCCCGACGGCGCCCAACCAACAAGACCGCAGGGGTGATACCAAGAAGTTCGGAGAAACCCGAAGAGTAAAGTAGGCCCTTGCTCCAAGCCTGCGACGAACTCGTTGCCTCAAGGCAGCGTGGTAGTATTCGCAAGCATTTTTCAGCCCCGGCCCTACCCGATCGCGCTCATATGCATCTTCGAGACGACAAATTCCTGATCAGTTGCGCCGCGCGCAGCGGCAGCACGATGCTGTGCACCTTGATCGGCTCACACCCTCAAGTTCTCTGCCATCACGAGGTTTTCGCTCAAGGGGGCCCCGCCACCGTTTTCGGCGCTTATGCACGCAGGCGCAAGACCGATCCAGGATTCGAAAGGCGGTTGCGCGACTATCGGGACCGGGAGCCGAAAACCTTCCTGTACGACATCGTTTTCAACCCACAGGGCCGGCGCTGTGTCGGTTTCAAGCTGAAGACGGACGAAGTCTTCCTGCCTGCCTATAAGACCGTTCGAGAGGCCGTGGCAGCCGACACGGATATCAGGGTCATCCACCTGATCAGGCGCAACCTGATCGATCAATACGTTTCCCACAGGGTCGTCGAAAAGACCGGCGTTCTCTTCCTGCGGCGAAAGGAAGAGCGACCCCGGGTAGCGCCTTTCACCGTCGACATCGAGCATTTCCTGGCTTTCATTGACGACGTAAAAGGGCGGCAACGCGCAGCAAGCCGCCTTTACGGCAGGCATCGCAACTTCACGATCGCCTACGAAGACATCGTCGCGCCCGGTTCCACCTCCCTGGACGACCTGCAGGCGTTTCTGGAAATCGACAATCGCCCGCTGGCCTCGAACACGAACAAGATACTCAAGAACAACCGTCAACTGGTGCTGAACCTCGCCGAAGTCGAGGCCGTCTGGGCAGAGCACGGCCATGACCTCCACGAAAGCCGGCCGGTCGGGCACGGCGCGTCGGAAATCCGGTAAGGCGGTTTTCAACGTGAGCTCAAGGCTTCAGTCGAAGGCGGTCCTGATCGCCGGCATGCACCGCAGCGGTACGTCCGCGCTCAGCCGCACCCTGAATCTCGCGGGCTGCGACCTGCCCAAGGTGCTCATGGAGTCAGACAGCCGGAGCAACGAACGCGGCCATTGGGAGTCGCAACGAATCTTCGAATTGAACAACGAGATCCTGGCTTCCGCAGGTTCGTATTGGGACCAGTGGGAAACACTCAATCCCGGCTGGTACACCTCACCGCTTCACGACAGGTACTTTCAGGAAGCCCGGCGACTTCTGCAGGAGGAATTCCCGTCCAGCCCGCTGTTCGTCGTCAAGGATCCGCGCTTCTGCCTGCTGATGGAATTCTGGACCAAGGCGCTCGAATCCGTGGGGGCCACGCCGCTGGTGGTGATGACGGTCAGAAATCCTCGAGATGTCGCCGCGTCGCTGAAACGCAGGGACGACATCGACCCCTCGATAGGCATGCTGCTGTGGTTGCGGCACGTGCTCGATGCGGAGGCGGGCAGCCGCAATTGCCGGCGAGTCGCCGTCGGCTTCGACCAGTTGCTGGATGACTGGCGCAGCGTGCTCACGCGCATCGGGGAGCGGCTGGAAGTGTCCTGGCCGAAACTGTCCAGCGCCGCCGACCTGGAAATCGATGAATTTCTGACGCCCGACCTGCGCCATCACGCGGACCGGCGGTTCGAAATCGAGTCGGCCACCCGCGACGTCCGCTGGATCACCGAGACCCATGAAATCCTGACACGGTGGTCTGTCGATGACGAACGGTCTTCAGACCTCGAAGCGCTGGACAGAATCCGGGCGAGACTCGACGAGCTCGGCCCCGTTTTCGGCCGCCCGCTGCTCGTCGGAAGAACGGCGCGGCAGAACGAGCGGATTCTGGGCGGTAAAGTCAATGAACTGACGACCAATCTCCAAACCGAGAGAGGCCGGGTGCGGGATCTCGAAGGGACGCTTTCCGAACTGAGCGGGCATCTCGAAACCCTGGACCGGACCATTGTTCGACAGTCCGAAGCGGCCGAACGGCGCGATGCCGAAATCCAGGCGCTGAATCAGGACATTGCCCGGCGAATCGCCGAAATCGAACGGCGCGATACCGAAATCGACGCCTTGAACCAGGTCATCACCCGGCAGACCGGAGAGGCCGAAGAACGCGATGCCGAAATCGACAGCCTGACCGAGACGCTCAACGAAGCGAACACGGAACGGGAGCTGCAGGTGGATTCCCTGATGCGTGCGGTCAACGAGCGGGACAGCCGCATTGCCGCCCTCATGCAATCGTCGAGTTGGCGGCTGACGGCGCCGCTGCGCGAAGCCAGGCTCGCACTGGGCTGGCTGTTCCGCAAGTCCATGCGCCTGGCCCAGATCGCCGGATGGCTTCTCACCGGACGGTTCCGCAAGGCGGCTCAGGCCATGCTGCCTTTCTACCGCAGGCACGCACCGATATGGATAGGCTCCCTCATTCCCCGCCGCGTGCGTCACTGGCTGAGGGCCACTTCTACCCCACCGCCCAGGCACCGCACCGCACCGGATTCAGACACCGCGGACGCAACCGCCCGGGCCCATTTCGTGCCGGAGTTTCGAGGCGAACCGGCCGCCGAGGGCCCTGTGCGGCTCATCGCGTTCTATCTGCCCCAGTTCCACCCCATACCGGAAAACGACCGCTGGTGGGGAGAAGGGTTCACCGAGTGGACCAACGTACGCGCGGCGACGCCCCAGTTCGACGGGCACTATCAGCCCCGGGTCCCCATCGACATGGGCCACTACGATCTCCGCGACTCCAAGGTCCAGCACCGGCAGGTGGAAATCGCCCGGCGCTACGGCATCGGTGGCTTCTGCTTCTATTTCTACTGGTTCGGCGGGCACCGGTTGCTGGAAACACCGATACTGAACTACCTGAACGACTCCACGATCGACTTCCCCTTCTGCCTCTGCTGGGCAAACGAGAACTGGACGCGGCGCTGGGACGGGCGGGAACAGGACCTGCTCATCGGCCAGGAGCATGCGCCCGAAGACGACCTGGAATTCATCAGGTACGTCTCACGCTTTCTCGAGGACCCCAGGTACATCCACGTCGACGGCCGGCCGCTGCTCCTGGTTTATCGGCCGGCACTGCTTCCCGATGCGGCCGAGACCGTCGAAAGATGGCAAGGCTGGTGCCGCGAAAACGGCATCAGCGAACCCTTCGTGGCCATGGTCCAGTCTTTCCAGAGCCTGGACCCGAGGCCCTTCGGCATGGAAGCCGCGGTAGAGTTCCCCTGGCACACCGGCATGCCCACGGACGTGACCGCCCACATCGTCCCGGGGAAATCCGAATTCCGCGGCTTCGTATTCGACTGGGACGAGTACGCCGAGAAGTGCGAAGAGCAACCGGACCAACCCTGGCTGCAGATGCGCGGCGTCATGCCGGGCTGGGACAACACCCCGCGCAGGGGAACCGAGGCGCACCTTTTCGAGGGCCATTCGCCCTCGAGCTACGGCCGCTGGCTGCGCTCCGCCATGCGCTGGACCCTCGCTCAGGAGCGCACGCCCGACGAGCGGCTGCTGTTCATCAACGCCTGGAACGAATGGGGCGAAGGGGCTTACCTCGAACCCGACCAGCGCTTCGGTTACGCGTTTCTGCAGGCGACTCGGGACGCTGTGGAGGAGGTGGCCGAACACCCGGTCAATCCCGTGCACGCCCATCCCTTGTACGCCGCAGGCGCCGATAGGGGCGAAGCAGCCCTGATCTCCAAGCAGGTGGCGCCGGTGGAAAACCGCCATCCGGTTGCGCCTGCCGCCATCAGGCTGAAATCGCCGGAGTATCCGGATTCGCCCGACATCTCGATCGTGATCCCGGTTTACGGCAATTGTCAGACGACCCTGCATTGCCTCAAGTCCCTTGCCGCCATCACCGACGGGCGGTCCATCGAAATCATCGTCGTGGACGACTGCTCTCAGGACGAAAGCGGGGCGGTGCTGTCCGAGCTACCCGGCATCCGCTACATTCGCAACGACGAAAACCTGGGTTTCCTGCAATCGTGCAACCGGGGCGCGGACCAGGCCCGGGGACGCCACCTCCTGTTGCTGAACAACGACACCCTGGTTCAGGACGGCGCCATCGACGCCCTGGCGGATACCTTCGAAATGCACGGCGATGTGGGGCTGGTGGGCGCAAAGCTCTATTTCGACGACGGCAGCCTTCAGGAAGCGGGCGGCATCGTCTTCTCCGACGGCTCGGCATCGAACTACGGCCGCGGCGACGACCCACGCAAGCCGGAGTACAACTACGTTCGCGATGCGGACTACTGCAGCGGCGCGGCCATCATGCTGCCACTCGCGTTGTGGCGCGAACTTGGCGGTTTCGACAGTTACTACGTTCGCGCGTACTACGAAGACACCGACCTCGCCATGCGCGTTCGCGAAGCCGGCTACCGGGTCCTGTACCAGCCCTTCGCGAAGCTCGTCCACAGCGAAGGCGCCACATCCGGCACCGACCTGTCCCAGGGCGAGAAGCGCTATCAGGCGGAAAACCGTGTCCGCTTTCTCGGCCGCTGGCGCAAGACGCTCGAGGCCCGCCATCTCGCCCCATCCACCCGGCCGGATATCGCCCGGGACCGGGCCGCCGCCGGCCGGGCGCTGGTCATCGACTGGGCCACCCCCATGCCCGATCACGATTCCGGCTCCGTCGACATCCTGAACCTCGTGCGCATGCTCGCGCGCCTGGGCATCAAATCCACCTTCGCCGCTCACCGCGACCTCGACTACTGGGGCGCCTATACCGACGACCTGCAGAAGCTCGGCACCGAGGTGCTGTACGCACCCTACGTCGACTCGCTCAGGAGCTATCTGAAACAGTCGGGCAAGGACATCGACTTTGTGCTCGTCCACCGGGTCGGCGTATTCAAGGAACTGGCTTCGACGTTGCGAACGCTTTGCCCGAACGCCCGCATCGTCTTCCACACCGTCGACCTGCACCACATCCGCGAGGCGCGGCAAGCGGAAACGGAGCAGTCGGAGAAACTGAAAAAGCAGGCGCGCATCACGAAAAGAACCGAAATCCGGCTCGCTCGCAAGGCCGATGCCATAGTCGTGGTCAGCGACCACGAAAAAAACCTCCTTCAGGAGGCCGTTCCCGACACCGACGTGTTCCACCTCCCGCTGATTCGCGACATCCCCGGTGCTGGCGAGACGGAATTCAGCCAACGCCAGGGCATGGCCTTTCTCGGCAACTACCTGCATCCGCCCAATCTGGATGCCGTTCTTTACTTCGTTCGAGAAATCTGGCCGGACTTCCATGCCGCCGTGCCCGGCGCGGAGTTGATCCTGGGCGGTGCGCAGATGCCCGCCGAGGTCGAGAACCTCGGCGAGACCGAGGGCGTGCGTACGATCGGCTATGTCGAGGATCTGGCCGGCCTGTTCAACCGCATCCGGCTGACCGTTGCACCGTTGCGGTACGGCGCCGGCGCCAAGGGCAAGGTTGTCTCGAGCCTGTGCCACGGCGTGCCGGTTGTCGCCTCGCCGGTCGCCGCCGAAGGCATGAGTCTGGAGAACGGGCGCGACATCCTCATTGCCGAGGACCAGGCCGGGTGGGTGAAGCACCTGCAAGCAGCGTACTGCGATGAGGCCCTATGGCGAGTGCTTTCCACCGGCGGCCTCGACGCGATGCGCAAGCGCCACACCCTGGAAGCCGGGGCAGAGGAACTCAAGAGAATACTCTGCCTCAACGGCGATGCCCCGATGGCCGCCCGGATCGTTCAATAAGCAGCCCTGTCGCCATGATCCTCGACAAGCTGGGATGGTTCGGCAAGCCGCCCCCCGGCGACTGCCGAAAGATCATTCTCCATTACCATCTCTTCAAGAACGCCGGTTCGTCCATCGACCACATTCTCAGGGAGAACTTTGGGGAAGGCCGTTGGCACAGCGAGGAGTTTCCACGCCCCACCAACACCGCCGCCATCCTCACCGGCCGGTCCAATGCGCAACTGGTGCAGGACTGGCTCGCCGGGCATCCCGAGGTTCTGGTCCTGTCTTCGCACACCGCGGTCATGCCGCTTCCGAAACTGCCGGCAACCCGCGTCTTTCCGATCATCATGGTGCGCAATCCCGTGATCCGGCTGCAGTCGAGCTACCTGTTTCAGCGCAAACGGTTCGAATCCGGTTTTCACAACAGGACGACAACCCTGGCCGGGCAAAACGACCTTGCCGGCTACCTGCGCGGTTTGCTGGAGATGAAGAGGCAGAGCATGGCCCGGAACTTCTCGTCCGTGCGCCTGGCCGCCGCGGTTCCGGGTTCGCCGGACCGGCTCCGGCAACGGGCGTTCAAGGCGCTGAAGCTGTTGCCTTTCGTCGGCGTCGTGGAACTGTTCGATCAATCCATGCACGCCCTGGAACGCTGGCTTGCGCCTCACTTTCCGGGTTTTCAGGTTCTGCCCGCCTGGCAGAATGCCAGCGACCGGTCGAGCGAGTCCCTGTCCGACCGGCTGGCCGGAATCAGGGAGGCAATTGGCGGCGACCTCTACCGGGAGTTGCTGGCGGCCAACCGGATCGATCTGGACATTCATCGCGCAGCTTCCCGGGAGATCGTCAGGGCAGCCGGAACGCAAATGAGCTGAGCTCCAGATTGCATCAAGGGCCGCGATGATCGCGCCGGACTTTGCCCTTCTGCGCGTATTCGCGAGGGGCCCTCATCCGAGGAGCGCCAGGATACCCTTCGCAGAAGAAAGTGCAGTCAGGCAGCAACCATCACAATTGGTAAACCGGATGAGCGGCTTGGTGCAATAGGCGGGCAGGCTCGGTTGGCCCGCGGCAGCGTTCAATCCGTCGTTCTGCCGTACCGGTCCTCGAAGCGCACAATGTCGTCTTCACCCAGATAGCTGCCGACCTGGACTTCGACAATCTCCAGCATCTGGTTGCCGGCATTTCCAAGCCGGTGCTTGACGCCGATCGGGATGTAGGTGCTCTCGTTCTCGCGCAGGGTGAAGATCTCGTCATCCCGGGTAACCTCGGCGGCGCCCCGCACAACCACCCAGTGCTCCGCCCGCTGACGGTGTTTCTGCAACGAAATTCTGGCGCCTGGCTTGATCCTGAGACGCTTGGCCTGGTAGCGCTCACCGCGTGCGACGACCTCGTAACTGCCCCAGGGACGGAACACTTCCGGGTGCAGGAGGTGTTCCGATCGGCCGGAACCCTTCAGCCGCGCCACCAGGTTTGTCACATCCTGCGCGCGGCCGCGGTCGGCGACCAGTACCGCATCCGCGGTTTCGACGATGATCAGCCGGCCCACGCCGATGGCGCTCACCAAGCGGTGGTCCGCATGGATGAGCGTGTCTTCCACATCCAGGGGCAGCACGTCCCCGGCGAAGCAATTGCCCTGCCCATCGACGCCCGTCGCTTCCAGCACCGATTCCCAGGACCCGATGTCGCTCCAGCCGAAGTCGACCGGCAGTACCGCTGCACGAGCGGTTTTCTCCATGACCGCCACGTCAAACGAGATGGCCGGGCTTTGCAGAAACGTATTGCTCGGGCGAAAGAAGTCCAGGTCGGAGCGGCCTTCACGGACCGAAGCGGCAACCGCTTCCCCAATGTGCGCGCTGTGCGCTGCTATCTCTGTCAAGGCAATTCGGGCATCGGTCAGGAACATGCCGCTGTTCCACAGATGCCGTCCAGAGTCTGAAAAAGCCCGGGCGCGTTGTTGATCGGGCTTTTCGACAAAGGACCTGATCGGTTGAACGCCCTGCCGCCCCTCCGCCTCCAGTTCGATGTAACCGTACCCGGTCTCGGGACGGGTCGGCCTGACTCCGAACGTGACTACCGCCCCTCCCTCGCTCGCGTCAGCCGCCATTTCGACCGCCTCGACAAAACCCGCCTCGTCTTCAACAAGGTGGTCGGCAGGCAGGATGAGCAACCGGGAATCATCGGTGTCGCCCAACGCCATGTGAGCGGCCAGCGCAATTGCCGGAGCGGTGTTTCGGCCTTCAGGCTCCAGGACAATGTGCTCCCAGGCAACACCGATAGACCGCAACTGCTCGGCGACCAGAAAGCGGTTGTCTTCGTTGCAAACGATTATCGGCCGCCGTTGCGTCGCCTTGTGCGCCCGCAGAACGGTGTTCTGCAACAGAGTGCGTTCGCCGAACAGGGCATGAAACGGCTTCGAGAATAGCGCTCTGGACAGCGGCCAAAGGCGGCTGCCGACACCGCCGGCCAGAATAACCGGTACCAACGGTTTCAAACGGGCTTCCGCCGGGTGGTCGAGGGAAGACCGAGCCGGCGCGGTGCGTCGCGGCGCATCGACATGACCTTGTCGTCGAAATGGCGCCGCGATTGTAGGACAAGCCGAAAGCAATCTGTAGCGCGTTCCGGATCGACGACATGGCTGGGCGGGTATGATGATCCCTTCGAATGCGGATGCGCAGGGTACGGAGCGGCGGGTTGACGATCTACGATGCGTGGCGGGGCGCAGCAGACCTGTCTTATGACGTCGCCATCTATGGCGCCGGAGCGGCCGGCATAACCCTGGCCAGGGCGTTGTCTCGCAAAAGCGCTCGAGTAGGCTTGTTCGAGGCGGGTGGCTTCGGGCGTCCGCCGGGGGGACCCGGCCACCCCTTCGCGGGCAAGATCGTCGGTTTGCCTTATGACCTCACCGCTACCCGGCTACGCTACTTCGGTGGCACCACAAATCACTGGGGCGGATGGTGTCGCCCACTTGACCCCCATGATTTTCAGGCGCACAGCCACATACCGCTGAGCGGCTGGCCCCTATCTCGCGGAGAATTGGATCCCTACCTGGAGAAAGCGCTGGACATCTGCGAAGTACCGACTGGAGGCCTGGGGCTGGCGGCTTTCGACAGGGATTTCGGGTTCGGAGAGTTGACGCAACGCGCCTCGGCCGAGCTGACATACAAGAGTTTCCTGTTCAGTCCGCCAACCCGGTTCGGGGTACGCTACCGAAGTGACATCGAAGCGGCTGAAAACGTCGAGTGCCTGTTGAACGCAACGCTGGTCAAGGTACTGGTTGCCGACGGCAGTGTAGACCGATGCCTGCTTGCAACCCCGGACGGATCGCGACTGCGGGTGTCCGCGCATTGTCATGTACTGGCCATGGGGGCCGTGGAGAACGCTCGTGTGTTGCTCGCCTCGGGGGTCGCAAACAGCAGCGGTTTCGTTGGGAGATGCTTCTCGGATCACCTGGGCAAGACCATCGGCGTTGCGCTGCTGGACTTCAACAACAGGTATCACCTGCACCAGGCGGTCCACGACGGCCGGCAGTTTCGGGTGCTGCCCCACCTGTCGTTCCGGGACGAAATACTCGAGGAGCAGCAACTGGTGAATTTCGGCCTCATTTTTCATCGATGGGACAGTCAGCCCCTGGGTCTTCTGGGCGAAGGTGTCGAGCGGCAGTTGGAGTACGTGGCCGGATCGGAAAAAAATCGATTCAGGGTTCTGCTGAGAATGGAGAACACGCCCAACCCGAACAGCCGGATCGAACTCACCAACGAGCTGGACGCCTCGGGTCTGCCGAGGGTTTCGTTGAACTGGCAGCTCAACCCATTGGACATGAGTTGTGTCGAACGGCTGTGCACAGTTCTCGGGCGCGCGATCGGAAAGGCCGGGGGCAGGTTCCGGGTCAACGCCAGAACCGCAACCGCCACCTACACCGGAGCCTATCAGTCCCATCAGATGGGTACTACACGCATCAGCAGGAATCCGGACGACGGTGTGATTGACCCGAGTTTGCGCTGTCACGATGTCGGCAATCTCTACGTTGCCGGTTCATCGGTCTTTCCGACATTCGGGTTCGCCAACCCGACCTTGACCATCGTAGCGCTGACCCTCAGGCTCGCGGAGCATCTGCGCCGGAGATTGGGCATCGCCGATGCCTGAACAGACCCGCCGTCAGTTCATCATGCTGGCCGGCGGCGCCGCAGGGGCCGCGGCAGCCTGGCAGGTTTTCGGAGCCCCTGCACAGGAGATCGAACCGCTTGTACTGGAACCTTCTCTGCGGGAGATCGTTTCTGCAGGGGCCTTTTCCGTTGAACTGGGAGAAAAGTACCTGCAAGTTCAAGGCGCATCGGCAGACAACGGCAAGGAACTCGAACGCCTCGTCAACGGGATCCCGCGCGGAAGCTCCGCAGACGGCCTTTCGGCGGCCATACGAAAACGCATAGCGCAGGATTTCGAGGAGGGCGCCCTGTGCCGCGTCGACGGGTGGCAACTGTCCCGAACCGAGTGTGAGCTGGCGGCGATCGCGTTTCTCCACGTGCGCAAAGGCGGCATCATCGAAAGACGCCCCGGGGAACCAAAAGGGCCGCTTGCGCATTTGCCGGACGCCCCCTTCGGAAAGGTAGACCGCTGGGGGCCAACATCCACCGGAGTCGGCCAGCCATTCAACGTCCAGCCAAGCGGTGAATCGGCTCTCTGGTTCCGGTTTTCCGAATTGAGCGCCTTGCCCTACGAGATTTTCATCGGGTCGCTCCGGGCGAGGACGGTCGTGAGGCAGGGTGAGCTCTTCGCCGTGGCGAACCTGAGCCAACGGCAGACGATGAACCTTGTTTCGCGCGTGGACGCCCATCCCGTATATCTTGTCGAGCCGAGCCGGGGCAAGCAGTTGATCGGCCACTTCCGGGTTCGGGCCGTTCCGTCCGGCGAATAGGGAGCGCCGGCCTTCCGGTTCGCAGACAGGGCGCCTCCGACGGCACTTCAGCGCGTCCCGACGGTCGCAGTCAGTTTGCGCCGCCTGTCCGCGGTACGGGCTGGCGTGCGTTCGTCCGGAAGGATATTTCCGATATCCGGACCGGCGTGGCGGTGTGGCCGGCGCCAAACACCACGGCATTGGCCGCGCCCTGCGGCGCCGTCACTTCCAGGCTCTCGACAACCCAGCCCGTCCTGCAATGAAAGCTGGCGATCTCCGTGCCAAGCGGATTCCACTGCGCATCTCGCCAGCTTACCTGCACCCTCCCCCTGGCGGGTTGATCGGCACACTTCGCAGTTATCTCGTTCAGGTATCGTCGCCCCGGCTCGACTGGAACCGACTGCGTAACGGGGGAAGTGGCCGTCACCAGCACAGTGCCGTCGCCCTGGACTTCCGTACCTTCCCTCAATTGCCATGGGGGCGACGACAGTTCGGTGGTTCCGGTAAGCAATTCATCAGCGAAGAAGACGGAGTCGTCCACCCTGTGCAAGGACACGGACCCGAATCTCGCCACTTCGCGAAACGCCTGGTCAACGAATCCAGCCACGCCTTCCCTGTGACCGCGCCATCTCGAATCGGCGATAAGGAAACGCGCACCGTGTTTCTGAATCAGGCTCACGAAAGAGCCGTAATCCCTGCTGGAACGCAGCTCCCGGTCAAACGTCCTGTTGTACCAACTGGCAAACAGCGCATCCGAAGTCAGCCCTGCCGCCAGCGGTGGCGCCAGGAACACCACCGGGGAACGCGACTGGTTCAGCTCTTCGACGAGTTCGACGGCCTTGCGGATGGGCGCGCGCCGGCGCACGATTTCTTCCCGCCCCTCCGGGTCGAAGATCTCCAGGACGGGCACATCGCGATAGTTGGGTGAACAGGACCCGTAGAACAGCAGGTTGAGCCCCAGGGTGAGCCCCGCCGCTCCCACCATGGCCCATCGCACCGTCGGGCCGGCAGCGGTGCATCTCGAAATCGCGAGTCCGATCAGGGCGCTCAGGAACAGGAAGGAAGGAAACACGTACCTGAGAAAGGTCTGGAACTCGAATATCACCAGCAGGGGCAACAGGCAGACACCGGCCACGGACGCCGCTTTCCAGTCACGCAGGAAGAGGGCCGCCACCACGCTCGGGACCAGCAGCAACAGCCACTGAAAGCCCGCCGCACCGGTACTGCCGGTCATTCCCGAGGTGAAATTCCCGCCAAGGAAAACGAGTTGATAAGGCAGTTTCCAACTCAGGTCGGAATCGAACCCGCTATGGAGAAAATTCTCGGCAGGATAGAACGGCGACTGGAAGAGGCCGTTGTAAAAAGGGAAAACCGGATTGCCCGAGATGAACCATGCGACCAGATAGGGAATGCCCCCCAAGGCAAGAAACAGTCCGGCGGCGCCGAATGCCGACAGCCGGCTTCCCTTCGCAAGCAGCCCTGGTGCTCGCGGTATGAGCATGGCGAGCACAATTGGCAGGATGACCAGCGCCACGGCCTTGGATGCAGCGGAAAACGCCAGCAGAATCGCTGCGAGCTTCAGTTGCGAAAGACGGTTTCCACGACCCAGGAAGACCCTGAACACGAACAGGGCGCCGGCCAGCAGGTAGGCGGACCAGAAGGGTTCCGCGTATAGCGCGCTGCCCAGCAGAAACGTCAGCGGTGTGGACAGCAGCACCAGGGCGCCCCAGTCGGCGCCGCGCTCGCTTCCGCCCAGCGTCAGCACCAGTTGCCGCACCAGATGGGCGCAGGCCATCAGAAATGCCAGGTTGACCAGTTTTGCCGCGGCTTCTCCACCGAGAAGGAACCCGATCGTATACGCCCAGTCGGCCAGCAGGGGCATGAGCGTCCACACGTATCGGGCCGGGTCGAAATCCCATGCATGGTTGGCTTCAACGTACCCGGGAACAAACAGGTGCACCGCCAGCGGGTCATGGGCCAGTTCGGGGAGATACGCGAACGCCAGAAAGGTGAGAAAGAGCGCGCCCAGCAAAGACCGTTCGACGATGTGCCGCCTTTCGGCGTGGGCATGCAGCGTTTGGTCGGCGATTTTTCGAACCAGGTCGATCAGAGCGTGGCGGGCCGCGGCGATAGGCAACGCCAGCACCGTCGAGTAGACCCAACCGGTGTTGATTTCGAAATGTGCGGTCAGGCTGACCCCGGTTGCCCATAGCCCCGCGCCCACCAGCGCCCGGGCCGACTCGTTGGTGGGCGGATCCGGCCGGCATATGGCCTTGATGGCAATGAACCCGAGCGACCAGGACGCGGCGAGAAAGTAGAGAACGGAAAGGAGGGACGCCACGCCTTCGCCGAAGAGCACGATCACCATTCCCAGGCAGGTGGTGCTGGCGAAATAGTTGGCACGAAGAACGATACGCGCCAACGCGATTGCCAATGCGCAGGAGGCAACGAACCCCAGGTAACCCATCGTTGCGCCTGGCCGCCAGAATGGCAGCACCGCGGGCCAGTCCTGCTGGACCAGCCCGTAAGCGGTGATGACCAAGCCCGCAAACACGCAGAAGACGGTCAGCAACGTGCCGGTTTTGCCGATGGCGCCGCTTACGCTTACGCTTGCCGTGGGCGGCATCGGCTAACTCGATCCTGAATGGGAGTCGGCGAACATCATCGCCATCGACCCGACCCTTCCTTCCGACCGGCCCTCCCCAACCGAAAGCCTGTCAGGTCGGCTTTCACCGCGATGCCGGGAACCGCATGTCCTTCACATTTCCCGTCGTCGATACTGAAGTCGCGGTCACACACCGGGCGCCGCTTCCTTCCGAAAAATCGTCAATACAATATCCGAAGGAAACCAGTCCAGTACAAACGAGGCGCACCAGGCAACCGGGAACAGGACGGCGCTAGCGGCCGGCGACCAGGTGCTGGCAATGCGCGACCATAGCCCTTTCCGGCTCAGGACGGAAAGACGGGAAGCGTGCACGAGGCGCAGGCCGGTATGCCGCTCTACCAGGGAACGCAGGTTGAGCGGATTGAAATACGTGACATGCGGAGATTCCATGTCCTTTTGCCACAGGCGCTCGTACGGCCCCGCCAGCCCCAATCCGTTGAGCAGCCGCGCCGTGCGGAAAATCGGCCCATCCGTTGAAGGCAGATTCAGCACGGCCAGCCCAGCGGGTTCAAGCCGTCGCTCCACTTCGGCGATGGCCCTGCCGGGATCCGGCAAGTGCTCGAAAACATCGTTGAAGACGATAACCTGATAACGGGAATCTTCGTCCAGGGCGTCGGGGAAATAGCCGGCGCGTACGTTGACGCCGGCAACGGCGCAGGCCCCCTCGACGCCGGGTTCCGGTTCGATGCCTTCGACGCGCATCCCGCGCCTCGCGGCACGCTCGAGAAACCAGCCGCTGGCGCAACCCACTTCAAGGAGGTTCGCGCCGCTGCTCGGCAGCAAATCCTCGAGGCGGTCGAGGATGGTTTCGAAATTGCGCGTCCGCAAGAATCCGAGCCCGGCAACGCCCCTGCCTGCACCCGGCGGCAGCGCAGACGCCATGAAGGCGCAGGCAGGGCACCGGCGGACCCAGGTTTCCTCCACATTCATCGCGTCCCCACAGGCAGGACAGACCGGACCGGCGCCGGCCGTCGATTCCCGAGGCCCCGTGAAGATGTACTTGCGGCTCACCCAGTAGTTGAACCCGACACAGACGACATCGGCTACGATCTTGGCGACAACCGCCGGCATGCCAAGCAGTAGGAAGAACGCCAGCAGGCCGGTTGACAACGGCACGTTGAGCGACCACAACGCAACATAGAGGGCCGCCTGACGAGTCTGCTTTCCCTCCCGCGCCGCCTCGAAAGTAAAGTACCGGTGCGCCAGAAAGGCGAAGATGCCGGCAAACACCTTGGCGGCCACGTTGGCCAGTACCGCATCCTGCCGCGCAAGAATGAACAGAAGCAGGAACAGGCCCATGTCCAGGCCGTATGTCGCCGCCTGTACGGCGACGTAGCGCGCAAACCTCAGCATCCGATTTCCGGCGGAAGCCTCCTCGTCCGGCTCATTTCGCGAATCTCATTGTCCGGTTACGTATTTCCGCTGTATCGGCCGCCTGGGCACGGAGGCAATGTCAAAACCAATGAACGCGAGCACCAACTGGATGCCGACCAGCAACGGCATGGCCGCCAGCATGACGGTGCCCGGCGATGCCGGCACCCCCGCGCGCGCCGACTCCATCCAGTGATAACCACCGAACAGCATCCCGAAGCACACCAGCATCAACCCGAGCGGCAACTCGATGGAGGCCAGTGACATGTCCCGGACGTAGTAGTTGTAGCCAATGCGTTTGCAGAGAAAGCGGATGTGCTTCACCAGGAACTCGCCGGCTACCCGCGAGGGCTTGAGACTGCTGTGCTCGTCGCCGTATTTCGCGCGCATCGGAACGTCCACCACCACGGCCCGCAGCGTATTGAGGCGGCACAGCATCTCGGTTTCGAAAAAATAGCCCTTGCTGATCTTCTCCAGCGGCAGGTGCCGGGCCACCTCGCCGTGGATGGCCGTGAAGCCGTTGGCCGGGTCGAAGAGGTCCCAGTATCCGGAAGACAGCTTGGTCATGAACGAGAGTACGGCGTTGCCCGCGAGGCGCCCCTTCGGCATGCCGCGGATATCTTCCGGGTTGAAAAAACGGTTGCCCTTCGCGTAATCCGCCTCCCCGGCGGCAATGGGCGCAATGAAGTCCGGAATCAGGGACGGATCCATCTGGCCGTCGCCGTCCACCTTGACGACGATCTCCATCCCGTCGTCCAGGGCGGCCCGGTAGCCGGTGATGACCGCCCCGCCGACCCCCTGGTTTTCAGCGTGGCGCAGTACGGTGATCCGGGGATCGTCACAATTTTCCCGCACCACATCCCCCGAACCATCCGGGCAGCAATCGTCAACGACGTATATGCGGCTGATTTCCGGGCCAATGTTGGCAACGACGCCCAGAATCTGGTCGCACACCCGATAACTCGGGATCACGACCCCTACTTTCGTTCCATCAGGGACACCCACCCTTCCAGCCCTTGCGTTCTCTTCGCCCAGTCCCTATTTGCGGCACATCCACAATCCTCTGCCGGTGTTGTCCCTCTCGTAGGGCAGACGCTCTATCTCTTTGTACCCGACAAATTCCAGCATCGCCTCAACGCAGTCGGCGCTGGGGAACCATTTGGGTATGGGGTGAACACCCGGCTGCGGTGGCTTGAACCACATATACGGGCCATCCACCCGAGCCAACGTCGTCTCGAGGAGCATGGTATCGGCCATGGCGGACAGTTTCTCCAAACCGACCAAAGGGCCCTTCAGATGATATAGAACCGCCAGAAACAGAATGAAGTCATAGGACCCCGAGACATCTTCAACCGTGCTTACCCGAGCATTGATATCGAGCTCCAGTTCATTGGCTGCCCAGCGCAATCGCTTGATGAAGTCTGCCGACCGGTCTATGGCATCTACTTTCGCTCCCAATCTGGCCATCTCGATCGAGAAGAATCCGTCCGCACAGCCGACATCCAGAACTCGAGCACCCTTCAAGTCCGGCAAGTGATCCTTGATCGCCTGCCACCGGAACAGAGGGAAGTCCTTGTACTTTCGTTGCGGTCCCGGCGCCGGGGCAATGTCCCGGGTTCCGTACCCCTTTATCTTGATCTGGTGAAACCAGGGCCCGAGGGCCCTGATCGACTCTTCTATCGTCATTTGTGGTTCGTCCGACACTTCGGGCGGTTCGTCACGCCTGGAATCGGACAGAATGTTTGCCAACCACCTGCCGGCCAGCCTGGGTCGTTTCAAATTCCCTCCTGTCGGTATGCCGAATCGTTCGTGTTGCGGCCAGGAAATCGTCTGGCGATACGCGTCGGCCATCCCGTAGCGCCGCCTTCCATTGAAGGGCGCATCCGGTATAGTCGTCAAGCCCCATCCCGTTACACGGGTCCACCGGGCATCGGGTCATGTTGCATCGGGAACCGACCGGACCATCGGCTCCGGCCAATCGGCCGCGACAGCCGGCACCGTACCGAAGCCGTTGCTTCGTCTTCAAAAACTGCTTCCTCGAGGAGGCGCCCAGCGCACACAGGCAATGAAACAGCGAATCAGGGACATCATCCAGTACAAGACCTACGCCGAACTGAAGGCGGAATCCCAGCGCTACTACCTGGGCTTCCTGTGGTGGCTCATCGAGCCAGTGATCTACATGCTGGTTTTCTACTTCGTCTTCGGCATCCTGTTCCAGCGGGGAACCGAGGATTTCGTGGTTTTCCTGCTGACGGGCCTGGTGTTCTGGCACTGGTTCCAGTCAACCGTCATGCAGGGAGTCGACACGCTGCAGGCCAATCGCGTCCTCTACAACCAGGTATTCGTGCCGAAGTACCTCTTTCCCGCGGTGGTCATGCTGAAGAACTCCGCCAAGTTCGGGGTCGTCCTGGCGGTGCTGCTGCTGTTCTTGCTGGTTTACGGCATCAATCCATCCGCCCCCTGGTTTACAGCGTTACCGGTACTGGCCGTGGGGGGCGCCTTCATCGCCGGGACTACGGCGCTGGTGGCCGCCATCACGCCTTTTGTGCCAGACCTCAGGGTACTGATCGAGAACGGCATGCGTGCGCTGCTGTTCATGTCGGGGATCTTCTATGACATCAACTCGTTCCAGACCCCCTACCGGATCGTTTTCGAACTGAATCCGGTGGCGTTGCTGATCGACAATCTCCGGTCCGTGCTGCTGCGCAACCAGTTCCCCGACTGGGGGGAACTCGCGGCCGTTTTCCTGCTGGCCACGGTCTTGGGCCTGGCCGGTCTTGCGCTGATGCGGGCGAACGAATCACGGTACGCGAAAATTGCCTACTGACGCCCCCGTCGTATCGCTGCGCTCGGTCGGCGTCTGCTACCGCAGCCGGGGCCGCCTGCTCGGCGGCGCCACCGAATACTGGGCGCTCTCCGACGTGAGTTTCGATGTGTATCCAGGCGAGACCATCGGCATCGTCGGCAGGAACGGCGCCGGCAAGACGACGCTGCTGAAGGCCATCGCCGGAATCATCGAGCCGGACCAGGGCAGCATCGCACGGGAGGAAATCAACCTGTCGATGCTGTCGCTGCAGGTCGGTTTCCTGCCGCAGCTATCCGGCCGCGAAAACGCCATCCTCAGTGGCATGTTGTTGGGATTGGACAGAAACGCCGCCGAGCACCGGGTCGCCGATATCGAGGCGTTCGCGGATCTGGGAGGCCATTTCAACGAGCCCCTCGCAACCTACTCTTCCGGGATGCGCGCCCGGCTGGGATTTTCCTGCGCCCTCCACTCCACAGCGGACGTACTGTTGATCGACGAAGTGCTGGGCGTCGGGGACCAGAATTTCCGGGTCAAGTCCAACGCCGCGATCAAGGACCTGATCCGGTCGAACCGCACGGTGCTCCTGGCTTCGCACAACCTGGCCACCATCCGTGAACTGTGCGACCGGGTGGTGTGGATTGACAACGGCAGGGTCCGGGCCGCGGCGGCAACCGGGGAAGTGCTGGACGAATACATGCAATGACCGCGGATGGCGGACTGCCAATCGGGGACGATTCGCCGATTGCGGCCGGCACACCGGCGCACTGCTCGCCAGTAGGTAGAGCCCATCCGTTCCTGCCATGCCCGACGCCGAGGCAATTCCGGGATCGGACCTCGTCGACAGGGATCAGGAACCGGAGTCAGCCGACCCCCGCATGTAGTGCTCGTGCAGTTCCAGTTCTTCCTTGATGCGGTCGGTGAGTTCCCGGCCTTCCTCGAAGTCGGCGACGACGTAAGGGATCACCATGATCATGAGTTCCGTACGATCTTCCGTGAACGTATCGGAGCGGAACAGGCGCCCCAGCCCGGGAATGCGGCCGAGCCCGGGAATCCCGGCCTGCCCCGTGCTCGCGCTGTTGGAGATCAGCCCGCCCATCACGAGCGAACCGCCATCGCGAAGCGTCAGGTTGGTGCTGATGCGCCGGTTGAGGATGGTGGGTGTCCCTTCGAGGCTGGTGGCCGCGGTCGGCCGCGCTTCGCTCAGTTCCTGCGAAATGCTGAGGTCTACAAGGCCGTTTGCCTGGACGATCGGTTCGATTTCCATGATCACCCCGGTTTTCCGGTAGCTGACCTGCTGCAGCACGTTGGTCGAACCGCCGAGCTGCGTATCGGAATCGGAACTCTGCACCACGACAGGGATCTCGTTACCCGCCTCAAGTGTCGCCGTTTCGCCGCTCTTGACAAGCAGTCGCGGCCGCGAACGAATGATCACCCGGCTGTCGTCGTAGAAGAAGTTCAACATGGCCCGGGTCTGCCCGGCACTGTCGAGGGTCAGCGAAAACGCCTTGTCCTGCAGGCCCAGCGAATTTAGCGTACCGCCGGTCAGGCTGCGGCCGTCACCGAGCGTCGAGCGGAACATGAACTCGATGCCCGATTGCTCTTCGTCGCTCAGCGTCACCTCGGCGACCAGCAACTCAATCAATACGGACGGAACGGGTTTGTCCAATTCCCTGATGACGTCGAGCAGTTCCCCCCATTCCTTGCCGGAGCCCCGGAACAGCAGCATGTTGCGATTCTTGTCCACGACGATGCGGCCGCCCCGGCGTCGGCTGTCACCGTCCGACGACGGGCCCTCGTCCAGAGCCGGCGCAAGATCCGTGGGCCGAGCGGTTGCAATTCCAAGGATGCCGTTCAGCGTGTCGGTCATCTCCTCGGCCTGGGTGTGCAAAACCTGGTAGGTGAATACCGCATCCTGGATGGTCTGCTGCTGCTGCGCGTCCAGCTCGCGCGCCCATTTCTCGATGTGATTCAGCACCTGCCGGTCCGGAGCGAAAACCACCAGCTTGTTTACGCTCGTCAGGGGCACCAGCACGATGCCGCCCAGGCCACGCGTACCGGCCTGATAACCCTCGGCGCGCAGAACCGCTTCGAGGTCTTCTGACATGGCTTCCGCTTCCAGGAACTGCGGCTCGAAAATGAGGCCGTGCTGCCCGCGAAACATCGGTTGATCGAGCACTTCAATCATGTCCAGCGCCCGCCCGATGATTTCCAGGTTGCCTTTCAACAACAAGGCGTTGCGGTCTGCGTCAGGGATGATTGCGAGTTCGTCCGCCGGAAACGCGTCTCTCAGCCAGCGGCTGACCAGCGGATGGCGGACGATCTTGATCGGCACCAATTGAAAAATCGTGCGGTGGGTGGGCGGAACTTCCGGCAGCGTGCGGCCGCTGATGAGGAGCGGAATATCTGCCGATGAGATTTCCTGGGTAGGGGCAAACGTAATGACGCCCTCCTGCTCTCCCAGAGATATGCCATAGTCCTCCAGGACCCGCCGAGCGGTGGCAAAGAGCTGACTCGGTGGCAGCGGCTCGGTAAGCCGCAACGTTACCAGGTCTTCTTTCTGGCTGAGCCCCGGGGAAATCGAGAACGACAGGCCAAGCAGTTCCCCGAACACTTCGTTGACGAAGGCCACAACAGGAACGTCGTGGAAACTCACCTGGATTGGGTCGCCGCGAAGGTTTTCGCCCAGCCGGTCGGCGATACCCTCTGCAACAGTCTTCTGGATGGTAACGCCGGGTGTGCCGGTGATGCGCAGACCCTCGACTTCGGCCTCTTCTCCCTCGCCGTCTCCGAGGGCGCCGCCGTCCACCGGAACCGCCGGTTTCGGTTCACGGATGGGTTCAGGGAACGGGTCGACACCCAGCGTGGAGCAGGACCCGGCCAGGGCCAGAACGGCGAGCGCCATGCAGATGCGGACAATCATCGTCTTCTACTCCGTGCGAACCCTCGGAAACAGGGGCAACACATCCTGTTGACCTTCGCTTCCAGCGAGCGTGAGGGAGTTTCCGGTGACAGACACCAAAGTACGGCCATCCGGCAGTGTATCACCCCCGGCCAAGCGCGCGATTTTACCATCCGGCATCACCAGCAACACCGCGTATTCCCGGGATTCCACCATGAGCCCGACGAAACCGATCTCCGCGAGTTCCCGGGTCATCTCGATTGCCAGGGCAGCCTGCGCCGCGGCCGCCGCGGCCGCGGCTTCCTCGTCGATGATGTCTTGCAGCACCACGCCCCACCGGCTGCTGGTGAGAAAGGCGCTCAGATCCTCCGCCTGCAACGCACCGTCCGGCAAGGCGCCCATTGCCGCGTCGCGGCCGCCGGAGGAGCCGGCATGCGGCAGGGTCACGGGAATGGCAAGCGCGGCAGCCAGCACAATCCCGAAAGCAGCCGCGGCCGCCGTCAGCGGCATGCGGTAGCGCCCCGCGACATCTCGCAAACCGGTCATGTCTGCAGCAAAGGACACCATGCCGTCACTCCGAACCCGCCTCGACATCGAGGCCCACGAAGTAGGCCGAGAGGATCGCAACCAGCCGCGCCCTTCCCCGCACCATGTCGAGCCGGTCGACGACCAGTTTGTTCGGATGGGTGGCCAGCGCGTACAGCACCTGGAGTTGCGCACCGGAGTCGTAGCTGGCGCTGAACTGCGCCTGGACCCGCCATACCCCTTGCACCTCGGGCACCGGCTGAATCAATCCCGGCTGAATCCGCACTTCGCGCAGATCCAGCCGGCCGGCGATGCCCGCCAGCGCTGCCTGCAACTGCGCCTGGGCCAGGCCCTCCGTGTCCGCCTTCCAGAACGCAGCCTCGAGCGCCTGGTTGGCGGCCCGCTCGGCTTCAAGCAACTGTGGCCAGTCTTCGCGTTCCAGCAGCCCCTCGGCCCGTGCGAGCCGTCCCGCTTCGGCGGCAAATTCCTCGTACGCTGCCGTCACCCGGTCGGACTGGACGAGTGCCACGTAGAACAACACCACAGCCGCGATCAACCAAACCCCGGCGCGCAGACGCGCGTTGACGGAAAATTCGGCGCGGAAATCCTGGAACAGGCGTGCCAGCGCGTTCACAGGCGCACCCTCAGCGTGATCTCCACCCGATCGTTGCGCCGCGACTGTCCAACCTGAACCTGGTCGAACAACGGCACGGCTTCTAGGGCACGCACATAGGCGATTGGATCGAGATTCGGATCTTCCACCGTGAGGCGCAGTTCACCCTGCTGATAGCGCCACTGGTAGAATCTGGCCGAATCCCCCGGAACCGCCCGGTCGGCCAGGCCGATGATCCTTGCCTGGGAGGGCAGGGCCAGAAGGCGGCCAAGCGCCTCGTTCCGGCCTCGCAGGCGCAAGAGTTCATTGCGCGCATCGAGCGCCGGCCCGAGCTGCTCTTCAATTTGAGCCAGTTCCGCCGCGGCGCTTTCCCCCAGGTAATCCATCTTGCCGATACGCACTTCCTGCCACACCAGCACGAGCACCAGAACAGTCAGCACCGCCGCCGCCAGCGGTCGTTCGTTCGCCAGCATCCATTCCCGCAGCGGCACCGCGGCTCGCCAGGGCTCTGGCGAGATGGCCTCAGCTTCTGCCTCGGCTTGCAGCCCTTGGGTTACGCCCTGCCTCCGGCAGAACCAATCAATCCGGGCTTCGTCCGGGCGGTCCTGGAACCAGAACGCATCCTGCAGCACCTCTCCCTGCCAGTGCTGCAGTTCGAAGCCTTCCCGGCAGGTTTGCAGGTGCACGCCGTCGTCCTTGCGGGGCAGGAAGACGGATTCAGGCCGAACGCGCACCCGTGCCGCCGACTGGGGGCGGGGGTTCTCGAACAACGCCTCGGGCTGCACCCTGACCACATCGCTGTCCCAGAACCACACCATCGCCGTTGCACCTGCCCACACGGCATGGAAGCCCGTATTCTCGAAGGGGCTCCAAACCGGCACCTGCAGGGCGAGCGCGGACGGTCTTCGACCCTTCGGCACATTGGTGAAGTCTTCGCAGCGGTACATGCAAAGCCCTCGGCCCACGATCCAGTGCCGGTGCAGCGACTTCGCATCCAGCCGCGAAACGCCATCCCGTGTCTGTATCGCGTTCGGCTTGTCAGAGAAGCGGCGTCGCAGCTTTCTGAGGAAGTTCGGGTCCATGCTCAAGCACCAGTTCCGAATACCGGTATTCCGTACGCCAGGGTGCGGCGCCGCCAGGGGTGAGGCTGAATCCCGCCACCGACTTCCTGGCGCCGCCCGCCGGCCAGATGGCGATTCTCACATAGGGCGAGGGCAACATCACGATCGACTCCTCGTCGATTCCCGGATACCTGCCCGTCAACATGGCGATCTGGCTGAACCGGGTGATCGGCCGTTCCGCCCGGGCTTCCAATATCTCGCGCACACCGTCGCTGTCGAGGTCGAGCAGGGCTTCGAGCACCTGGGGGTGCATCGTGTTGAAGTTGTAGATGCCCGCGCCCCGAACCGAGAGCAGCGGGCTAAGCCGCTGCCACTGTT
Organism: Gammaproteobacteria bacterium; assembly: GCA_028821125.1. GTDB lineage: Bacteria > Pseudomonadota > Gammaproteobacteria > Pseudomonadales > Azotimanducaceae > Azophilus. The sequence goes on along the minus strand of JAPPHD010000176.1, from coordinate 3,218 downwards.
CGGGCGAGATAAGCCTGCCGACGCCCAGCACCTTCTTCAGTTCCATGGGCCCGGCCATGAACCAGTTGGCAGGAGGAGGCAGCCCCTGTTCCCGATAATCGAAGCTCTCGGCGCCATTCAGGGTAAGCTGGTTGTCCACATCGACGTAATCGCCGATACGCGGAAGGATGCGGGCCACATCACCAGGCGCAATGCCCGCCCGCTCCAGCACGGCGCCCAGCATCGGCGAACTCGGTATGTTGACGTGCGCGAGGCCCCGCTCGTCCTGCAACGCGAAACGCATCCTGCCGAGACCCGCGTAGGTTTCGCCGGCCATGGTCAGTTCACCGTCTCCCGGCGGCAGTTCGGGATCGTCAAAGGCCTCCAGGAAGCGTTGCTCCTCTTCCAGCACCAGGCCGCGGTGGCTCATGCGGCCTGTGGAGAGCAAATACAGAAGTGTTGCCTCGGTGCCACGCCGGTGCAGTTCGTCCAGGATCGACTGCCGGTAAAGATGGGTTCGATCCAAATCGGTTGCGACCATCGAATCGATATAAGTCGCCAGCGCCGCCAGCCCCGCCAGCACCCAGAGGGTGGCAACCAGCACGAATCCCCGGGCGTTCACCGTATCTCCTCCTCGGTAACGACGGGTGACGCCGACGGATCTACCCGGGCAACCCACACAACCCCGTCTGCCGGAGTCACCAGGCGGATGGCATGGGGCAACCAGTCGGTGGGCGCATCATCCACGGGCCAGCGCACGCGCCACCGCCCCTGGGCGTCCGAATATTGGAACCTCAGCCCGGGCTCCGCCGTGGTGTACACGGGCCACTCGACGCCGCCGGCATAGGGTCCCCGCTCTTCCCTGTAAATCACGGTCTGGACACCGTCGCTCTCGCTGATGTACCACCGCGTACCGGCGGGCATGCCGGGCTCGGCCGCCAGTGGCTGCAGTGAAATCCCCTCGAACGCGGTGGCATCGCCGCGGAAGCGCCGCGCCTCCCTGCCGTACGGCACCAAAGCCTGGACGGTGGAGATGAACCAGTGTCGCTGCAAGCCCGTGATGGAGCCCGCGCGATGCAACCGCTGCACCGTTTCGTAGCGGCTGGCGAAGAATCCGGTCCCCTGGAAGAGCAATGTGCTGACGAGCCCCAATAGCACGAAGACGACGAGCATCTCGACGAGAGTCAGGCCGAACGCCGGCTTTCGATGCGCACGCCCCCATCCTTTGACCGACTTCGGCATGAGCGGCATCAGAAGATGTCCTCTCCCGGCCCCAGGCCCCGCACACGCTCATAGCCCACCGATCGCATCCGCCATGCACCCAATTGCCGCTCTCCATCTGCGATTGCAAACTCGATATCAAAGAGGCCAAAGTCGAATCCGGCTTTCATGCCGACGTTGGTCTGCCCGTGTCGGATGGGTTCGATCAAACTCGCTGACCAAACCACTTGATAACCGTCGACCTCGAATCGTCCCTCGGCCTGGTGCCAGGGATTGACGGTAGACAGGACTTCTATGGCACTCCGCGCCACGGGGAGGTGCTCGGCAGTCGCCTGAACCCGTTGGAGTGCAATGAGATTGGTGTTGAACAGACCATAGAGGGACAAGGCGCCGGCCGCGAAGATCGCAAGCGCCACGACCGTCTCGAGAAGCGAAAAACCGGACGCCCGTACCTTTCCCGCGTTCTTCTCTACCGGCTTGCAGTGAATCGGCCGCATTGGAGAACGCTCTGGACAAACTGGGTTGCTGCGAAGCCTGCCCCGACTTGCCCGGCTCACAAGCGCAACTATCTTCAAAGCCGGACGGAAGCCGACGTTACACCTGGGAGGCGGCCGCATCCCGCCATTCGCAAATGAGCCGTGAACACGAGTTGCCAGCAACCCGCGGCAAAACTACGCCGGCATTCGAACCCCGATGCATCCCGCCTGACTGCGTTGCTCGTCGCTGAAATATGACTGATATTCTCGCTCCTCGCGCCTTGTCAGCCGGGCGCATCGGCGCTCTCGGTGCGACGCCGGACTTTCGCCACGGGCTGCTAGGCATCGGCATCGACCCGGCAGTACGGCGCTTGCAGGACAACCCGAGCGGCTGATACACCCCGATGTACAAGCGTAAGCGTGGCGCCCAGACAGACGCCGTTGGCACGCACGAGCAATGGCCTGTCGAGACTCACCTCCCAACCGGTCGGAATCTCAAGGTCATAGGGCTCGTATCCCGCCACCTTCCGGCCAGCTCCGGTCTCGTCCCCATCATCCCCGGTTCCATAAACGGCGTAGGCACGTCCGTGCAACATCGCCTCCCGCCCGAGACCGGCAATCCGATTCAACATGCGCCCTTGCTCGGCCTTCCGGGTGAACCCCTCGTACAGCCTCTCGAGGTTAGGCACCGCCAGCACCGCAACCAGCCCCACGAGAGCCAGCACCACGATCAGTTCCAGCAGCGTAAATCCCCCCCGACGGCGCCCCAACGATGCGCCGGCAAACCTGCGCCAGACACCCAGAGCCGACCTCGTCTCCATGGCGCGCACTCTATCACAGCTCCCACGGGCTCAAGACTCAAAAAGAGCCATCCTTCAGATGGGACACCTACCTTGGTTCAGATGGGACACCTACCTTGGCTCCAAATGGGACACCTACCTTTGGCTCCAAATGGGACACCTACCTTGGCTCCAAATGGGACACCTACCACGCCCTCCAGATGGGACACCTACCCTCCGCCACCTTTCACTACCGCATGAAACTGGCAAACGAAAGTCAAGCACCAGCATCCCCGCCCAACCGTTTTTGCCCCCAAAACAGGGTTATGTTGCAATCTCGGCAACGACGGGCAGCGAAAATATGTTCCGACCGGTGCTGACATTTGCCGCGGTAATCTCGGCGGTCGGCGCAATTTTGTTTCCGTGCCTGGCAAGCACCAACGATCTGGTTGCCGCACCAGCCGCCATCGCACCCGACACCCAGAACTCGAAGATCCGCAAGAACGCGCCGGTCGCACAAGGCGTTCCTTTATTTCCTGCCGCCTCGGACCCCGCGCGCGAAGGTTTCGTGCGGGTCAACGGCAGACCCCAATCAACCTATTGATTCTAATAGACTTTTGAGCGATTGTCGAGAGACGGTACTACTTTCTACTGCCCTTTGGCGGAGAGGCTCAGAGCGCTGCCTCGATCCGAAATGCGATTTTGCGCAGGTAAGCGTTCGGTCGTCCCGTGACGGAGCGGGATTCTAGCGGATTCTAGCGGT
>JAPPHD010000015.1 GCA_028821125.1 Gammaproteobacteria bacterium | reverse complement strand
ATCGTATGCCGCGGTGATCGCCAGGGTCCACGACGGCGCAAACGGCAGTTCGTGATCTTCGGTGATCAGGATTCCGGACGAAATGAGCCCGCCGCCCACGAGCGAGTCGATCTCGTCGTCGAGGTGGCCGACGTTGACGCCCAGGGTGAAGTTGTCGGTGACCAGGGCCGTCAGCTCGATCTCGAAGCCCTTGTAAGTCGCATCGCCCAGGTTGAACTTGGTGGTGTTGTCACCGACGTTCGGGAGCAGGGAGGTGGCGGAAATCTGCATGTCGGAGTATTCCATCAGAAACGCCGCCAGGTTGGCGCGCAAGCGCCCGTCGAGCAGCGTGGTCTTGTAGCCCACCTCGTAGTTGTCCACGAACTCGGGGTAGTAGTTCGGCAGCGGAATGGGCACCACGCCCGTGAACCGCGCCGGAAACCCGCCGTCCCGGTAGCCTTCCGAATAGGTGAAATACACCATGGACCGCTCGCCCACGTCGTAGGACAGGCTCGCCATGGGCGTGTGCTCTTTCGTTTTCAAGAGGCCCGGTTGCACCGTGGTGCCCGTGACCCGTTCGGTGATCATCACGAAGTCTTTCTCCGACTCGGTATACCGGGTGCCCACGGTCAGGTGCAGCGAGTCGGTGATGTCGAAGGTGAACTGGCCGTACAGCGCCCAGCTCTCGTTGTCGATGTGGCGCGCCAGGTTCTGGAAAAAGTTGGTGGGAGGGCCGCCGCTGATGGCCGGAACGTGGGCGATCTGGTTGAAGATGTCTTCCACCCCGTCCTCCTTGAAGTAGTAGGCGCCGACCACGTAGTTCAACCGGTTGTCGATGCCGGCGCCCGTGAGCTGCAGTTCCTGGGAGAACTGTTCCTGGCTGTATTCGGGATGGGTATTCGCGAATACGATGTGGGGCGAGAAGTCGAGGTCGTTGAACAGGAAGATGTCGAACTCGCGGTAGGACGTGATGGATTTCAGCGACACCGCCTCGAAATCCACCCCCAGCGTCAGGTTCGCGCCCCACACCTCGATGTCCTGGTCGGCCGCGATCTGGTTGCCCTGAAGATCGGTGAAGACGCTGTTCGTCTCGTACCGCCCGGCGTTCCATACCGGCCCGTAGCACGCCGGATCGCCAGCCTGCCCGGCCGGCGTGAGGCAGCTTCCCGGGTTGCCGCTGTAGAAGACGTTCCAGAAGTTGCCGAACGCCCCCGGCTGGCCCGGGCCCGCCCGTTGCTGCCCGTCCCACACCCCGATGCCGTTCAGGGGGACGATGGCGCCGGGCGTGCTGGTGTCCTTGGAGTAGTCGAAGCTGAAGTCGGCGGAGAACTGCTCGCCCATTGTGCCGCTGATCATCAGCCTTGTTCCCCAGATGTCCTCGCTGCCGAGCTCATAACCCTGGTACTGAAGCGCATCGACGTAGCCATCCATTTCCCGGGTGAACGCACTCAGGCGTGCGCCCCAATCGCCGTTGAGCGGTACGTTGACCGTGCCCCGGGCTTCTATGAGGCCGTCCTCCCCGGCTCCCAGCTTGATCGACGCCCCGAACTCATCGTCCGGCTTCCTGGAGACGATGTTGATGGCGCCGCCGATGGTATTGCGCCCGAACAGGGTGCCCTGCGGGCCGCGCAGCACCTCGATGCGCTCCACGTCCACCAGGTCGGAGGCCTGACCCACCATGCGGCCCATGAACACGCCATCGAGATAAAGCCCGACGGCCGGATCCTCGACGATGATGAAGTCCGCCTGGCCCATGCCGCGCACGAACACCACCGGCGACTCCACGCCGCTGGTTCCGCCGGCGCTCTCGAAGTGCACGTTGGGTACGATCCGGCCGATGACGTCGAAGTTGGCTTCGCCGCGGGCGAGGATTTCCTCGCTGGAAATCACGGCAACCGACGTCGGCACGTCCTGCAGGCTCTCCTCGCGGCGCCGTGCGGTCACGACGATTTCCTCGAGGGTGCGCGCGGTGGGTTCGTCGTCCGCGGCGCGAACGCCCGCTGAAAACGGCATTAGCAAGGCCCCTGACAACAGGGCGGCCACCAGAACTCGATCTCGAAACACGATGGGTATGGGCACGTCTCACTCTCCCGACATTGACCGAATTAGTGTCAAATCATCTTACACAGAAACGAGTCCGTATCAAGCTGATGCTTCGATTTCCGGGTGTTTTCCCGATATGGCGGTCGTTCCCCGAAACGACGCTGCACGGCAGGTTCGGCGTTGACGGTTTCAACCCGGTTTGTGCCAGCGCGCGCCGCGTCCGTGGCCCTTCGGCTCGACGAGCCCCTCGTTCGAATGTGCCGAACAGGCGGCTCAGCTTCGGGATACCCTCACGATCACCTTGCCGATGGCATCGCGGTTCTTCAGGCAGTTCATGGCTCTTGCGGTTTCCGTTATCGGAAAAGTCCTCGCCACATGGGGGTCGAGCCGGTTGTCCGCGTACATGCTGAAAAGCTCCCGGATGTTGTTCGCGGCCTCATCCGGCTGTTCCTCGACGAAACGGGCGTAGTTGACGCCGACGACCGATGTGCCCTTCAACAGCGCCAGGTTCACGGCGAAGTCGGGGATTCGGCCGCTCGCGAATCCGACGACGACCAGCCGGCCGCCCCACGCCATGCAGCGCACGGCCTGGTCGAACAGGTCACCGCCGACCGGGTCGCAGACCACGTCGACGCCCCTTCGCCCGGCGATGGCCCTGACCTCCTCCCGCAGGTCGGCCGCGGTGTAGTTGATGACCGCATCGGCCGCGCCTGCGCGCAGGAATCCGGCTTTCTCCTCACTGCCTGCGCCGGCGATCACCCGGGCGCCCATGGCCTTGCCGAGCTGCACCGCCGCAAGCCCGATGCCGCCCGCCGCGCCAAGCACCAGCAGCGTTTGACCGGCGCGCAGTTTCGCCCGCTGCTTCAGTGCATGGCAGGCCGTTGCATAGGCGCCGGCGAACCCCGCGGCGATCTCGAGTGGCATGTCCTCGGGCCAGGGATGCACGGCGCTTCTCGGCGCGTTGACGAATTCCGCAAGTCCGCCCAGATAGGTGATGGCCATCACCCGGTCGCCGCAAGCCAGGTCGGAGACGTCAGAACCCACTGCGGAAACGGTTCCGGCGACTTCGCCGCCCGGGATGAATGGAAGAGGCGGCGACATCTGGTGCCGGCCGGCGACGATCAGCATGTCCGGAAAATTGATGGCGCAGGCGCCGACCTTGATCCGCACCTCTTCCGGACCCAGGGGCGGGACTTCGGATTTGCCGATGGTCAGTGACTCGGGAGGGCCGTGTTCCCTGCAGAGAACGGCTTTCAAGGTGTGGGCGCCCAGAGCGAATTCACGACATTCGAGCGTGCCCCGCTATTGCGCCATCGGCGGTGACCTTCCCCAAGAGCTGCCGGGACGCTCTGCGGGCTAGCCTTTCCGCCATCGCGTTGCATGTTCACGCCGCTCCCGTTCCTTACAATTCCTGCATCGGCATCATACACTTCGAGCGAACAGGCTCGGGGATTCCCGCCCGGTGCGCGACAACGACAACAGGCCTGCAATCGCCATAACCGGCGCCGGCGCCGTATCGGCGTACGGACTTGGCACCGCTGCGTTTTACGAGGGGTTGATGTCGGCCCGGCCCGTCATTCAAGAGCTTTCCTTGCCCGGCCTCGATGCAGAGGGTGTGGCCTGGGGTTCGGTGGTCGGCGAGTTCGACCTGCCCGACTGGATGAGCGGGCGGGTGCGGGACGGCACCGATGTCTTCGCCCAGTGGGCGATGGTCGCGGCGGAGCAGGCCATCGTCGAGTCCGGGGCGGAACTGGACCCGCTGCGAACGGCGGTGGTGCTGGGCACGAGCCTCTGCGGCGTGCAGTCGATCATGCGCGCCCAGTACGAGATCGACACCGGCGGTGCAGCCGCCTTTCCGCGCAAGACCATGATGAAAGCGTTGACCAACATGGGTGCGGCGCAGATCGCCATGCGCCACGGCCTGCACGGGCCGAGCCTCACGGTAACCACGGCCTGCGCATCGACCCTGGACGCGCTCGGCACGGCGGGGCGCCTCATCGAGTTCGGCCTGGCCGATGCCGCCGTGGTCGGAGGCGTGGAAGCCGGGGAGACCATGACTTCGGGTGGCGCCGAAGGCAATTTCGTGCCCGCCATGGCCTATGCGCCGGCCATGTTCGGCATGCATGCCAGCGTAACGACGCCGGAGGAGGCGTGCCGGCCCTTCGACGTGAACCGCGCCGGTATCGCGGGCAGCGAAGGAGCGGCCGCCTTTCTTCTGGAACGGGCGGATATTGCGGAGTCGAGAGGGGCGAGGGCACTGGGCCACCTGTCGGGATACGGTGCCGTGAGCGACGCCCATCACCCGTCGGCGCCGGAGCCCTCCGGCAGGTGGGAGGAGCGGGCGATGCGGCTGGCGCTGGACCACTCGGGTTTCGAGCCGGCCAAGGTAGACTGCCTGTACGCCCATGCCACCGGAACGCCAGTGGGCGATCCGCCGGAAATCCGCGCGATCAACGCAGTTTTCGGCAAGAGATTGAAGCCGTTGCCGGTTACTTCGGTGAAGGGCCACTTCGGGCACGCAGCCGCCGCGTCCGGCGGCATGTCGCTCATTGCGGGCCTCGGCAACCTTGCAGAGAACGCTTTCGTCAATACGGCCAACACCACCGATCCAGATCCGGAAATCCGGTTCGATGTTCAACTCGGCGCCCCGGTCGCCCTCGAGATCGATGTGTTCCAGGTCAACGCCTTCGGTTTCGGCGGACAGAACGCCTCGGTCGTGATTTCGCGTCATCCGGATCGGCGTAGCGACAGTCGATGAAGCCATTCCGTACCGAAGCGCCCGTGGATTACCAGCGATCACTGGGGGGATGGGGGGCATGGCTACTTGCGCAATGCGTCTTCTGCTCCCACTTCGACACCGGACCTATCCTGCCGGCTGCCAGGAACGGTCACCGCCGGCGCTGGCGGTGGCTGGCCTGCCGCTGAGGCTCAGGTTCACGATCGACTTGCAGACATGCGCTTCAGCATTGCCGACAGCATAGCCACGCGCTGTTTCGCCCATCCCGAACGCGTTGCGGTGGAGGCGGTCGGCGGCGCGGAAAGAATGACGTACGGGGATGTTTGGCGGCGGATCGCTGCGCTTGCCGAAGCCGCCTCCCGTTGTGCCCCTGGCCGGCACGGCAGCCTGGCGGGCCTGTTGCTGCCGAACGGAGCGGATGCCGCGCTCGCGATTGCCGCCTGCCAGCAGGCCGGCGTGGTGGCCGTACCGATCAACGGCCGTCTCACCCGCCCGGAAGCGCAGTATGTGCTGTCGCACGCGGATTGCGGCCTGCTCATCACCGGCGGGCGTTACGCCGACGCGGCGGCCGCGGCGGCGGAACCGCTGGGCATTGCGGTGGTGTCCGTGGACGGGATCGAAACGCCGGCCGAGGCGGCGCGGCCGGTGCTGGGCGAACGGGAGATCGGCGGGGAACCCTGCGTCGTGGGCTACACGTCGGGAACCACCGGATTCCCCAAAGGGGCCATCTACAGCCACGACTATTACTCCATGAACAACTACCGGTGGGGCTGGCAGTTCGGGCTCACCCCGGACCAGGTAGTGCTGATCACCGGGCCCATGTTCCACCTTTCCTATGCCGGCTTCGCGCTGGCAGCCCTGACCATAGGCGCGCGCATCCGCATCATGGAGGACTTTTCCGCCGCGGTGGCGCTCGAAGAACTCCGACACCGCAGCACCTTCGCCTTCCTGGTTCCGTCCATGCTCGACATGGTCGCCGAGGAATGGGAAACATTGGGCCGTCCTCCCGTTGACCGGGCCCGCCACATCATCACGGCGGGGGCTCCCGCGAGGCTCCCGCTGTTGCGTACGGCGATGGAGATGTTCCCGAACGCGCGAATCGCCGAGATGTACGGCTGGACGGAAGGGACCTTCGTGACCTATGAGGTCAAGGATGCCGGCACCCTGGTGGAAACCTGTGTCGGCTGGCCCGCGCTCGGGGCCGATGTGGCCGTGTTCGACGAGGACGGCGGCACCTGCCCAGCCGGGGAAGCGGGGGAGATCGGCGTGAGGAGCGCCGTGCCGTTTGCCGGCTACCTGGGCGACGAAGCGGCCACCCGGGCGGCCCATCACCAGGACTACCTGCTCTCCGGCGACATCGGGCGCTGGCTTCCCGACGGGCGGCTCTGTGTCGTCGACCGCAAGAAAGACGTTATCATCACGGGCGGGGAAAACGTCTACGGCGCCGAGGTGGAGCGGATCCTGCTGCGGCACGAGGCGGTGGCGGAAGCGGCCGTGGTCGGCGTCGCGGACGAGCGCTGGGGCCAGCGGGTGGCCGCGGCGCTCGTGGTGAAGGAGGGCGCCGAGGCCGATGCGGAAGGGGTGACGGCCTTCTGCCGCGAGCACCTGGCCGGCTACAAGGTGCCCAGGGTCGTGCGGTTCGTCGGCGAACTGCCGCGCAATTCCATGGGGAAGATACTGAAGTTCCAGGTAGCTGAGCTTCTCTCCGCCGATCTTTAACCCGATTTCGACACTCCGTTCCGGGCTGGTCAGTCTGGATCACGCGCCACTTCTCGGAACAAACCGCGTCCGGTACAAGGCCTTTTTCCGGTCGCCCGGCCCGCCGTCGATGCTATCCTGTGCAGCCCTGTTCACTCGGAGCGCGGCACTTGCGATTCGGGTTCGCACTGAGGCTCATGGGTACCGCGGCGAACGCTCGGGTTCTGCGCGAGAGTGCGCGGCGCGCGGAAGAAGCCGGCCTCGATACGCTCTGGGTGCCGGACCACATCGCTATCCCGCCGGACGACACCGAAGGCTCCGGGGGGCGCTACCTCGACCCGCTCACGTCCCTAGCTTGGCTCGCGGCGGCCACCGAGCGCATCCGCATCGGCACGGCGGTCCTCATCCTGCCCTACCGGCCGCCCCTGCCCACCGCCAAGGCGGTCGCCACGGTCCAGGAACTCTCGGGCGGCCGCCTGGAGCTCGGTGTCGGGGTGGGCTGGATGAATGCGGAATTCCGCGCCGTCGGTGTCGAACGTCGCCGCCGCGGCCGGGTCACCGACGAGACGCTCACCTTTCTGCGTGACGCATTCGATGCCGAGGACGACGTGACGGTGTCGAACGGCCAGCCTTTCGTGTTTCGCCCGCGGCCGGCGCGCCCGCGCATCTGGGTCGGGGGCGCTCCGCCCCATGCGCTCGACCGCGCGGCGCGACTGGGCGACGGCTGGATGCCGATGAACGACGACCCGGCAACGCTCGAACGCGCCGCGATGGAATTGCGCGCGCGGTTCGCAGACGCCGGCCGGGGCATTCCTGAGATCGCGGCGGGTGGTGCGCTCGGACGCCGGTCCGCGCAAGAGGACGTCGAGCGTCTCGATGAGCTCGCCGCGCTGGGCGTCACCGAATACATCCATGGCGCGCGCTACCACGACCTCGACGGCTTCCTCCGTTCGTTCGATCCGCTGATGGAGCGCATCGAGGCGTATCGCGCGCGCTCATAGGGCCGCTAGCGTCCGATCGCGCCGTGCTTTGCACACCAACGGGCTATCGATGGAAAGGGAGTTGCATGCGCCTCCCACTTTTCAGGGCGTAGCCGCGCATTGCCGCAACACCGCGTTACGATCGGGTATCGCAAACAACCGAGTATGAGGCTGACATGAAGTCGTGTTCGGTAAGCGTCGCGCGGACTCGCCTCCGCCTCGAAACCCTCTTCGACGAGCGAGTGCAGTATCTGGATCCGGTTGGAACCCTGGGCCCGGCGGATGGCGGGGCGCACGACGACATCGTCGCCAAGCCCTTCGAGTTCGATCGGGTCAACGTCCATGGTGTTGACAACCTTGACCTTGCCCATAGCGTGTCTTCCTTCATCTCCTGTAGCCGCCGGATCATGCTCGACCCGGCAGGAACGAACCTGCGGTCCAGTGAGCTACAGGGCCGGAGTCAACTCCGCGGGGCCAGGCGGTAGAAGATCTCGAAATGCTCGACCTTGGGCTCCAGTTCCCCGAAGATTTTCCGTATCCCCTTTTCGTACTTCGCCATGAACGCCTCGAAGACGCGCTGGCGCTGTTCCGGGGCCCCGACGAGAGTGGCGCTCAGCGCATAGACATCGTCGCCGACGCGAAGCCAGACATCGGGCCGCTTCCTGATGCGCTGGTTCCAGCCCGTTTGGGGAGCCGTCCAGAGATAGACGGAGTCGCCCATGGCCACGGCCCAGATGGTCACGACATGCGGCAGCAGGTCGCCGCTCACCTTCAACTGGACCAGGTCGTGTTCCCACCGGTTGACAAAATCGAAGTCGGCGGGCACGGGCTGCTCGGTGCCGCCGAGGCGCTGGCCGGGCCATCTTTCCATCATGTAGGCGAGCTCGGCGAATTCTTTCGGCGAACAGCCGGCCAGCGCGACGGTCACGGCGATGGCGAAGGCGATTCGCTGAAGCATGGGTCCTCCCTTTTTCCAGGCTCCGGGATAGAGCGGATGTTATCGATAAAGACTGCCGGCCGTCATCCTCAGGTAACGGTCTTTCCAGTCAGGCTTTCTTTCGGCGGCCATCCGCATGGCGCTGAGCGTCGCTTCCGTACCGCTGTTGAAGAAGACGACCTTTTCCGCGCAGGGCGAGGCTTCCTCGATCAGGGTACCCAATTCGATCTGGCTGGCGTTGGGGATGCCGAAGTGCCATCCCTTGGCCAGTTGAGCCTCCAGGGCGGCTGTCACCGACGGCGGCCGGTGGCCGAGCACGCAGGGGCCGAAGCCCATGGTCATGTCGTTGTAGGTGTTGCCGTCCACGTCGGTCATGGTGCCGCCGTCGCAGGAGTCGATGTAGATCGAGTGGGGCATGTCGACCGTACGCACGATCTCCTGTGAGAGCGATTTGCCCCGGGACTTGATCTCCGCGGAACACGGCGTGCGTTCGAGCAGCTTGCGCCGCACGGCCTGGGAGCTCTTCCCTTCCAGTATGAGGCTGTCGGCTTCTTCCTTTTTCATGCGCTGTCTCCCACGGCCAGGCGCCGGTTTGCCAGTTCCTCGAGGATTCTTGCGTGCCTGTCCCGGGTCAGCCGGTACCAGGTGAAACACCACAGCGATATGAGCGCCGCCACGCCGATGCCGGGGCCGACCAGCAGACCCAGTTGCACGATGGTGCCGGGATCGATGTCCGCCGCGGTCCGGATGTGCGGGCCTGTGGGCCAGTCTATCAAGTTCAGGGCCACGCCGCCGACGAAGCTGCCGATGCCGAAGGGCGCCTTATAGGCGATGGAACTGGCGGCGAAGAACATGCCTTCCTGGCGGTTGCCCGTGGCGAGTTCGTGCTCGTCCAGCGAGTCCGCCATCATTGCGCCGAAAGCGACATCGCACTGGATGGCGCTGGTGCCCTGCACGATGCGAAACGCCATCAGCGCCGGCAGGAGCAATGGGTCGCCGTTTTCCGGAAACCAGCCGGCCAGGCGCAGCACCACGGGAATGACCAGGAACATCGACCAGGCCAGAATGCCGGCTTGCAGCATTCTTTTGCGGCTGACCAGGCGCACCAGGGCCGGGGCAAGCAGGACTCCGACCACGGCCCCGAGCACGTAAGTCGGGGCGAGCATCAGCACGTCGGCCTGCTCGAGCTCCCAGAAGAAGGTGAGCACGTGGATGCTCAACGCGGCCTCGATGCCCATGGCCGCGCTCAGGGCCAGCAAACCGCAGAAGAGGACGCGGAACGACTGGCTCTGCATGGCCGACCACAGGTCGGTGAAGACGCGCACCACGATGGTCCAGACGCTGTCCCGCTCCCGGGCGGGCGGTTGCGGAAGGAACTCGACCACATGCCGGGTGCCCCGGGCGCTCCACAGCGTGGCAGCGGTGACGACGGCGCCCACCAGCAGCGCGAACGGCGGGTAGGCGGCGGCGTTCAGTTGACCGTGCTCGTGTTCCGGGGTGGGCGAGAAAAACAGGCCGAAGCCGAGCATCAGCGAGCCGAGACCGCCCACGAGGCCGAAAAACGTCCGGTATCCGACCACCGATGACCGTTCGTGGTAGTCCTCGGTCAATTCGGCGCCGAGCGCGACGTTCGGGATGTAGAACAGGGTCATGGCGATTCGCGCCAGGTTCACCCAGACCAGCATCCAGACGAAAAGGGCGGCATCGCCGGTGACGGGCGGGGCGAAGAGCAGGTAGAAGGGGATGCCCGTACAGAGCGCCCCCGCGTACATGAATGGGTGCCGGCGGCCGTGCCGGGAGCGCCAGTGATCGGAAATGGAACCGATGACCGGGTCGGTGATGGCGTCGACGATGACGGCGAGGCCTGCCCCGAGGGCCGCGAGCGCCGGGGGCATTCCCAGTACCTGGCTGTAGTAGAACAGCAGGTACGTGCCCAGCACCGCGGTGCCGAGCCGTTCGCTCAGTTGAGCCAGGCCATATTGGGCCTTGAGCCTGAAGCCCAGCGGGCCGGTTAGGGGCATGAGAAGCCTTCGACCGTTTCTTCGGGCGCGGCGCAGCCGCGCTCCTGTCCGGTACCATGCACGACTAAACCGCTACGGCCGTCAATGGTGGCGAGCGCCATCTTCGCCAAGTTGATTCGCGAACGGTCCCGGCCTGCACCCATGATGTAGTTCCGGCCGGGGTGCGGCAAGGGCGCGGGCGGTCGCTGTGCTATGTTCGGGGCGATGCTTTCATCCTGCAAAGCGCTTGATCTGACCGATGAGAAGGGGATGTTCTGCGGCTATATCCTGGCTCATCTGGGTGTGGAAGTGGTTGCGGTGGAACCGCCGGGCGGGAATTCCGCGCGCGCCCTGCCACCGTTTGCCGGAGGCGGGAACGGGCCGGAGAGCGGCCTGTGGTGGCAGGCATACGCTCGCGGCAAAAGCAGCCTCGTGCTAGACCTGGAATCAGGCCCGGGCAGGGCGGGACTGCGTGCATTGGCGGCGGACGCAGACATCCTGATCGAGTCCTTCCCGGGAGCCGATGCGCGCCGGCTCGGCCTGGACTACGAGACGCTTGCCGCCGTGAATCCCGGGCTCGTCTGCGTATCCATCAGTCCGTTCGGGCGGACCGGGCCGAAGGCCGACTGGCCCGCCACCGACCTGACGGTGTGGGCATCGAGCGGCGCGCACATCCTGGCCAGAGACGATGACCGGGCGCCCGCGCGCACCAGCGTGCCGCAGGCGTTCCTGCATGCCGGCGCCGAACAACGGCGGATTCGCGGTGCGTCGCGTCGCCGGCGGCTTGCGCGGCGCCTTCCCGATTCGTTTTTCCTTCCCCTGCCGGGACGGCTACGTGACGGTCACGCTGATGTTCGGCCATGCCTTCGAGGAGCCGAACAGAAGACTGTTGCGCTGGCTGCACGAGCACGGCGCCTGCAGCGCCGGGGATGTGGCGAAGGACTGGAGTGCCGAAGCCAGGGCGATCGAGGCGGGGGAGCGTCCCGTGGATGGATATCTAGAACTCTGCGCCAGGATCGAGGCGTTCACCCTGGCCCGCACACATGGGTGTCCATCGCCTGCCAGTCCGATGCAGCCTGGTGATCCTTGTGCGGAGTGATGGGCCTGGATGCTGCCGGGAAGGATCCGCACCTGGCGACCGCGGAGGGACGCAGGCGGCACGCCGACGTAAGCTGCCGGATCGACCCCGGACGGGTCAGAGGCTGCGGCTAATTCCCCGGAAACGCGCCCTTCTCGCCGATGGTGTTGCGCAATACGCCGACGTTCTCGAGTTCGATTTCGATCACATCGCCCGGCTGCATGGCCGCCGTGGTTCCGTGGGTGCCGGTGAAGATCATGTCGCCCGGCTTCAGCGTCACGTAGCGGCTGATGTAGCTGACCAGCGCCGCGGAGTCGAACACCATGTCGCGCGTGCGCTGCGACTGCATCACCTTGCCGTTCAGCCGCGCCTGCAGCAGCAGGTCGTTGTAGTCGACCCCCCTCGCCATGACCGGCCCGACCGGCCCGAAGGTGTCGGCGCCCTTGGCGCGGAACCACTGCAGGTCGCTGCTCTGCCACTCCCGTTCGCTCACATCGTTGCCCGGCGCGACGGCGAAAATGTGGCCGGGCGCCTCTTCCACCGAGACGTTGCTCGTCGGCTTGCCGATGATCAGCACCATTTCCGCCTCGAAGTGCAGGTCGCTGGCGTCCTCGTAGTAGGTGATCTGCGCCCCGTGGCCGATCACCGAGGTGGCGTGCTTGTCGAACAGGCTGGGGTGCTCTCTCGGCTGCAGGTCCGAAGCCTGGTCGAAGTGGCTCCTGTAATTCAGCCCGACCGCAACGACTTTCTCCGGCTCGCTCGGCGCGAGAAGAGTGACATCGTCGAGCGCCACGGTGACTCCGGTGCGGCTGGGTGACTGGAAGACGTTGCCCCTGAGCTGATGGATCGTCTCCCCCTCAAGGATGCCGTAAGAGGCGGCGCCCTCGTGCTCGTAGCGCACGTATTTCGTGACCTCGCCGGCTGACGCCGATGCGACGAAGGCCAGCACCGTTGCTGCCGCCATGGCCGCCACGAAATTCCTTCCCTGCATTGTCATCCTCCCCGGGGTTGCGTAAGTCGGCGGCGCGAACTCACCGGCCGCACGCCGGAAATATAGCAACGGCCGCCCGATGTCTCCACGAATGAGCGGCCTTGTGCTCCTCCGGGGTCCCTGCAGCGCCTCAAACGGCGGAGAGTCTGCTATCTTTCTCAATTCATGGTTGCCGTCGGCAGACCATTGGCGGTTTGCCCGCGCAACCTGCCGGCCAGGAGGATGGCCGCCTGCAGCCGGACAATGACGCCATCAACACAAGGGGGGAACCATGGGCAACATCCTGTTCACGAACGTCAACATTCTGGACGGCAACGCCGAAGGGCCAATGGCCGGCGAGGTTCGCGTAGCCGACGGCCGGATTCAGGAGGTCGTCACCAATGGAGGGGCGCTGTCGCGGGACGGCATGCGGGTGGTTGACGGCGGCGGCATGACGCTGATGTCGGGCCTGTGCGACGCCCACACGCACTTCACCTGGAACAGCGGCGGCAGCCTGGACGCCCTGGGCAGCATGCCCGTGGAGGACCACACCATCGTGGCCGTGCAGTCGGCGCGCATCGTGCTGGATTCGGGCTACACGATGTGCGTGGGCGCCGCCTCGGCCAAGGAGCGTATCGACATCGCCTGCCGCGACGCCATCAACGCCGGCATGGTCCCGGGCCCCCGCTACCTGGCGAGCGGCCAGGAGCTGGCCACGCCTGCCGGCGTGCTGGTCAACGGCATCAGCCGCATCGTCTCCGGCACCGGGGAGATCACCCGCGCCGTGCGGGAGATGTGCGGCATGGGCGTCGAGATCGTCAAGCTGATCCTCTCCGGCGAGTCCATCACCGAGCGCGTCTGGGCCAAGGACACCTACATGACCGACGAGGAAGTGCGGGCCGCGGTGGTGGAGGCCCACCGGGTAGGCAAGCGGGTGGCCGCCCATGCCCGCAGCACGGAATCCATCAAGCAGTGCCTCAACCAGGGGGTGGACATCATCTATCACGCAAGCTACATCGACGACGAGGCGGCGGACCTCTTCGAGGCGCGCCGCGACAACGTGTTCGTGGCGCCGGGCCTGCACTGGCTGTGGGCCACCCTGTACGAGGCGGCGGACTTCGGCTACCCGCAGGAGGCGGCCGAGGCCGTCGGCTACAAGGACGAACTCGATCACTCCATCGTCGGCCTGAAGGAACTCCACAAGCGCGGCGTGCGCGTGCTTCCCGGCGGCGACTACGGCTTCGCCTGGACACCCCACGGCACCAACGCCCGGGACCTGCAGCACTTCGTGGACCTGCTGGGCTTTACGCCCATGGAGACCATCCGGGCCGCCACGGTGCTCGGCGGGGAGATCTTCGAGCGCCCCGACGAACTGGGCCGCGTGGCACCGGGCTACCTGGCGGATCTCCTGCTGGTGAACGGAGACCCCTCGAGCGACATCACCGTGCTGCAGGATCACGACAGGCTGGTCGGCATCATGAAGGACGGGAACTGGCACAAGGAGCCTGCCGGACTGGCTTGAGGCTCGGCACAGGGAGCCGCGCGATCGATATGCAAAGATCGATCAGGTTGGCGAGCGGCGCTTCGGCCGTTGAACCGGCTGTACATAAGGGATAAGCTGTATACCCATATCAGGTAATACGGTATCCCGTAGTGAAGACTACCATAGACCTCTCAGACGATCTGGCGCGGTCGGCCAAGGCCTATGCCGCCCGTGAAAACATGACCTTGCGGTCCCTGATCGAATTCGGATTGAGGCTGGCGATGCGAACGGATCCCCAACGGCGATCCTTCAGGCTCAGAGACGCAAGCGTTACCGGCCGCGGCCTGCAGGTTCCCTACCGGGACGCCGACTGGCCGCGAATACGCGATGCCGTCTATGAAGGCCGGGGCAGTTGATCGCGACCGATACGAATATCCTGGTCTACGCGCACCGCGCCGATTCCGAGTGGCATCAGCAGGCGCGGTCGAATCTCGCAATCCTGGCCGAAGGGCGCGTGAGCTGGGGGTTGCCGTGGCCGTGCCTGCATGAATTCCTGGCGATCGTCACTCATCCCCGCATCTACGATCCGCCGTCGGCCGTCGAGGAAGCCGTGGGCCAGGTTGAAGCCTGGCTGGAGTCGCCGGTAGCGGAGTTGCTCACCGAAGGCGGCCTGCACTGGCAGTCGCTGAAAAACCTCCTGCGGAAAGGCCGGGTTCGGGGTCCAATGGTGCATGACGCGCGCATAGCGGCACTCTGCCTGGTTCACGGCGTCACGGAATTCTGGACGGCGGATCGGGATTTCAGCCGTTTTCCCGACCTGGTTGCCCGCAATCCGCTACAAGGCTGATCCGCCCCGATTCGTCCGTAGCGGTCCGTTCCCGAAGACTTCCTGCGCACCCCGAGTTCACTACCCACCGGCGGACGCCCTGAGGGTCATGAGCCCCTGGGCGGGAGAGCGGCGCCGGATTCCAGGGCGGCGAAAACCTCGTCGTTGTGCTCCCCCTGGCCGCGTTGCGACCCTTGGCAAGGGCTGGGCCATTCCCGGCGGGCCGCGCCTTGCCAGGAACGTGCCCGCGGCCACTGATCCCGAATTATCAGTTGGAAGGAGCACTAGTACAGGCTCCGGTTCTCTCCCGGCTCATCGTCCAGGAACGGGGGAAAGTTGCGGCACGGGTCGCCCCGGGAGGTTCGACGAGGATCACGTCGGCGCCCATGTCGGCCAGCAGCTTGCCGGCGAAAGCGATCGGCTCGGCCGCGAGTTCGATGACCCGCAATCCGTGGAGCGCGCTCAAATCACGCCCTCCACCCGAAGCTGCTCCACCTCTTCGGCGCTCATGCCAAACAGGCGCGTGAACACATCCTTGACGCCGTTAGGGGGTTCCCGGCAGTTCGGCATCCAAGCGCGCCGCCAATTCAGGCTGGAGTTGGCTCACTTGACGGGTCAGGAAGCCGAAGAAACTGGGGATGCCAAGTTCGTACGACGCGCCCGTGTCCTCTGGATCCCAAAGCAGCCCGAGCCGTTTGAGCGACTGCTTCGCCTCGTCCAAGTCCGGTGGTTGGGATGTCTTTTCGTAGAGGTGAGTTAAGCCCGTCTCCAATGCCCGCTCCACTTGGTCAACCCGCATCCTGCCGCCGGAAGATGCCTTAAGGACTTTCCCTAGCATGTACCCGCACGAAACTAGCTTGCCGACGCGAAGGTCGGACCAAACCCTTCGGTAGTGTTTTTTCCGCCGCACTAGAAATCGATCGCGAGTGGCTAAATGGGCGGCATCATCCGGGTTGCCAAGCGGGATGGGGCATCCGACGGACAATTCCGGCGACTCCGTAATGGTGCGGCCAAGAACCTGGGTAAAGTAAGGGTACCCGGCGCACAGCTCGATGATCGCCTGCTCGGCTTGCCGCGTAACCGTCAGGTCCGCGTTGCGCAATGGCTCAGCGACCGCTCGCAAGGCCGCATCATCCGAAATGCGCCCCATGGGAAGCAGGCAGTCGCCCAAGCGATGCAGGAAGAAGGTGGCGTTCATCCGACCAATGTGATCGATGAGATCGGGCGTCCCGGCCAACAGGGCGATAGCCGCATTTTGCTGGCCGTTGGCTTCTTGGACCGCATTCAAAAGCGCTTCGCCAACGTTCGGCTGCAGCCGGTGGGCTTCGTCCACAGCAATCACGAGCGGCTTGCCCGTTCTCTTGATGCGCTCAACCATGGCATAGGTGACGCTTGGCGATGGCAGATTCGTTGTTCGAGTCCTGCTCACTTGGCCTTTGGCCACTCCAACGCCTCCGCCACCCCGCACCGTATGCGACAAGCTTTGCGGGGCTTCGAACCCCTCCAGCAGGCGGACGCTGAGTCGTTCCTCGGTCGGACAGGTCGTAGGGGTGAAGCTCACGACATCAATGCCGTGCTGTGATTGCGCATCAGAAACCGCTGCGTTCAGCAAAACGGTCTTGCCGTTGCCGCGCGGACCGAACAGCACCGCGCCAACGCTGTTGGGCTGACCTTGCGCGAGTCCGCCGATCAACTCAGCGAGAATCCCCTGTTCATGGCTTCGGCCAGCAATCAGGGGTGGTGCGCCCCCAGCCCTTGTGGAAAACAAATGCGTCAAGCGCCCTTGGTCGAGCCGCGCTTTCAATTTGCTCGATTCGGCATTCCCAACGACGCTCATCGTTCTCGGCACATGGATGAGATTTGACTTGCAGACGCCCTATTGTGCCACACAGGAATGGCCTTGCCGCTCTCGGAGGCGGAACCTCGCCCTGTATGGAGCATAGGAAGAATAACGGCCCGAAAGGTGTGGGCTGGGGAGAACCCGGCGGCCTCCATGGCGCGGATGCGCTTGCGCACCGTGGCCGGCGAGGTGTTGGCCCGTGCGGCGATATCGCGGGAACGCAGTTGCATCAGCCGCATCAGCCGGCCCACGCGTTTGCGGCCCACCGGATGTCCCTGCCGACGCAAGGTGCGCGCCATCTGCCGGGCGCCGTACCACGGGGTCTTCAGGTACAGCTCGTCGATCCGGTGCATCAACGCCAGATTCTTTTGCAACTCGCCTCTCGGCCGGTAGTAGAGGCTGCCGCGGCTGATGCCGAGCAGCCGGCACCGGCATGGTGAATCGCCCGTGGCACCGGGGTGCGGTGCATGCTTCGATCCGCTTCCACTTCGCTTACGCCCGCGGCCGACTATGAGCGGCACCGCCCCGAAAGAGACCCCGCTCTACGGGATCGTCGAGACGTACTACCCGCAGTTTCTCGCTCGGCTCGAAGCCGACAGTGGCTCGCTGCCCGCATTCGTCAAGCAGGCGTTCGACGACTACCTGAAGTGCGGCCAACAACGAGCGACCGCAACTTTCACGCACACGGCCTGCAACCCCACCCGGCACCCGACTCAAGCCATCCCTATCGGCCGTACTCCCCAGACCACGCCTTTCGGGCCGTTATTCTTCCTATGCTCTGATTTTTGTCACTTATAGCGTCGGCACTGGCGCAAGTGCGGGATCTCCTTCTTTGCCGAACAGCCATCGAATTCCACGGGAGAGACTAAACGGGATAACGGAGGCATGAGTTTCCCCTGGAATGATTTCGGCCGTCCACTGCAGATCCGGGTAGGCGCGCTTTCTGAGCAGTTCCACCAGTTTGTAGTAGTTCTTACCCAGCAGTTCGTAGGACGTACCTGAGTTGGGACCCTCGTGCTCTCCAATCGCCATATACACGCGCCCTTTCAGCTTGACACCTTTTTCAAACTGCCCTGCTTCAACATCGAAAACCGGGTCATTCTCAGTGACCGCACCTGGACTTCCCATCAGATAGTGATCAAACGTCTTTGACTGGCGAAAGAAAGCGTACAAGGCAAACAGACCACCATAAGAATCCCCAACTAACGCAGCACCAGCGTCGCTGTGGTCGTATCGTTTTCTTATGAGAGGGTCGAGTTCCTCCTCGATAAATGACAAAAACTGATCCGAAGCAGGTTCCGGGCCGCTCCCTCCCAACGCTTGTTGTACCCACTCCGGGATAAATGTTCCTGGGGTGACAAGGTCTCGATTGCGAAGCAGTAAACGGGGCATACTGGCTGAATCAGGATATTCGATTGCTACCACGAGCAGCGGCTCAATCGACCGGTCCAGGTCCATACCGAGGTACCTGCCGGTCTGAATCAGAATAGGGCCATAACCCCCTCCATCAACACAGTACACGATGCGCGGGGGTCGCTTCGTCAATGGCTTTGATTGGAGCACAGTTGGAAACGCCGCAGAAATCTGAAAAGCATCGCCAACGTGATCCGAATGAACCACAAAGCTTTCTGTATTCGATATGGTCATCTCGTGTGTTTCGGCTACAGCGGCCTTCACCGGGAACTGACCTAAACAGGCCGCCCCAACTGAGGTCATTGCAGCAGTCGACATAAAGTGCCGTCTTTTCATGGTTTCTATGCCCCCGATTTAATAAATTTTCCGTCCCTGAGGATCACCGAAAGATCCTGACCGTTCGACGCTAGTAGATCGATATCTTTTGTTGGGTCGCCGTTTACCAGGAGCAGATCAGCGTATGCACCTGGCGCCACACACCCAAGTTTTCCCTTCGAACGGAGTAATTCAGCACTGTTGCTGGTCGCCTGTCTCATGATCTCGATTGGTGAAAACACCTCAGAACGCATCGTAAACTCTGTTCCTTGGCGGGTGTGCTGCTCCGCCAGCAGATCAGTTCCGAAAGCGAGTTTGACCCCCTCATTTTTCATTGTCTCAAGACAGGTCATTGCGTCTCCATAAATGGCGCTCAGTTTGTCGAGATTAACTTGGCTGATACCCATCTCGCGGCCATCGTGCATGATCGCTCCCATGACAGAGAGCGTTGGTACAACGAAAGTGCCGAGCTTCACCAATTCTTGCGCAGTTGATTTGGAAGTCAGGGTTCCGTGCTCGATACACTCAACACCCAGTATGGCGCACCGAAGCACGGCTTCATCTGGATGGCAGTGGGCCGTTACGTAGGCGCCGTGACGAACGGTCTCCTCTACGATGGCTTTGATTTCAGCGTCTGAGAATTGCAACTTGTCGACAGGGTCGGTGGGTGACATGACCCCACCAGAACCCATAATCTTGATGTGGTACGCACCCTTTCGTAGCTCCTCGCGAACGGCCTTAATGCACTCATCCACGCCATCCGCCATAACTGCTATCAGGCTGTGGTTGTGGTGCTCACAAGCACAAAGGGGCGTGTGTTGATCTTCCGAGCGCAGATCTCCATGCCCCCCTGTCTGTGAAATCGCAAAACCGCCGTAGAAGAACCTTGGTCCTTCCAAAAATCCGCTTCTAAGCGCATAGGCGAGACCATGATCGCCACCAGCAGTATCCCTTACCGTTGTGAATCCACAATCGAGTATGTATCTGAGGAATTTGTTTGCGTATTGCGCGTAGTAAGTTGGCAACCCCAGCCTTGGCTGCCTTCCTAAACCGCTGATGTAGACATGGACGTGGCAATCGATCATGCCTGGCATCAATGTCTTACCGTCGCAGCTTATGGTTTCGGCGTTGCTGACGTTAATTGCCGATTCTGACACTTCACGAACAACGTTGCCTTCAACCAGTACGTTTCTGATACCAACGGTGTCATACCCATCGAACAACAGCGCGTCTTTGAACAAAATCATCGAGTTACCTTGTGTTGATAATCTCTTTGCAGCACTAGCTACGCCGCCATAGCTCGCCGCGATGGCGGTCGCTGCACAAGCGGTTACGAATTGTCTCCTCTTCATGTTCCCTCCATTCAGAATCGAAGTGTGGCCTCGAGCCCAATCGTTCTTGGCTTATTGGCCGCTCGGTATTGATCTGCCGCCGATCGTCAATCACATCATTTCTAACAATTTCGCCGCGGACTTCGAGATCCACCTAACCAAGACAGTCAAGGAGCGCATCGTACAGACCTGTGACTCTTGGATCGCCTCGTGCATTCCCCCCAAATCTGTTAAGACAGTAGCCAAAGCCCACACCACTGTCGGGATCCGCAAGGCATAGGTTTGCTCCGCCACCGGGATGAAAGTAAGTGCGGGGCCTGCTACCGTATTGCGATTGCGGAGTTGGTTTTGCAAATCCCATTTGAAACAACATTGGACTACCCATGACCGCATCGAGCTCGTTGAGATCGCTCTTTGGATGCGTTTTCTCGATCTCGGCTTGTACTTCTGGAGAAATCTGCAGTGGGTTGTTTTCAGCAAGACTGGCAGCCATGGCCCGCGCCATGGCCCGCGCCGTACCAATGCCGTTCCCACCAGGAATTTCAACCCGGCGGACATCCCTTCTATGGAAATTGGAGACGGTTCCAAGTTCAGGAGGGTTGTACAACATTTTGGATCCCAAGCTGTCGCCCTTCATCCATTTTGGAAGCAATATCGACGTCGCAACCATTGGAGACCACGCAAACATTTCCCACATTGTCCTGCCGGTCATGATCCCGCCCGAAACCCGTGAATCATCGATGTGATCTGGTAGCCCGATATAGAATTCCTCGTTCAGCAGATCGAAAATCTCATCCTGTACAAACCTTCCGATTGTCCTCGACTCGGGATCGGTTCTTCTCATGATCTCGTTCAGGTACATCCCAAACGTCCAGCCGTGATACCCATGCCGGGTACCCGGTTCCCACTGTGGTGATTGTCTCGCGAGAATGACGCTCAGCGCGTCCAAATCGGCCATGATGGCAATGCTGAGCTGCTCTTCTACGATCGGAAGACCGGCTGAATGATCCAGAATCTGTCGAACGGTGATTCCTTCCTTCCCATTAACACCAAACTCAGGCCAGTAATCAGCCACCGGGCGATCCAGTTCGAGATAACCCCGCGACAATGCCATGGCAATTGCCAGGGCAGCGATGGCCTTGGTGCTTGAATGAACACAAGCCATGGTGTCCGATTCCCAGGGTTCCCCAAGTTCCTCGTCTTTGAATCCGCCCCAGAGATCGAAGAGAATTTCATCGTCGCGATAGGCAGCGGTAGCTGAGCCTATCTCGAGTCCTTGCTCGAAATTACGGACAAACGCCTCCGCAACCTGATCGAAACCACTGGCAACGATTCCATGTACGGGAAACCCATCAATGTTCAAGTCGAGTCTGGAATGACCCATCTTGTCTTCTAGGACCTTCGATAGCCCCGATCTTGTTAACATCAGAGCACCTGCACCCCCCAGGGCTCCCGTTAGAAATTTCCGCCTATCTATACGCATAACGTCTATCTAAAGCTCAAATCCATGTTTACCAGAGTCACGAATTCCAACGCCCGCAATAAGCAGCGGTTCTTAACAGACCAACGCAAGCCATGTATCAGTCATCGGATTAGTAGTTAAACTGCACCTCGACGCCTAATTGGCGCGGATAATCCATCGTGTAGCCAGTCGCGCCACCCGGGACTTCCTGTGAGTAAATGGCCCCGTCTTCTCCCAGAAGGTTGCTGCCGAACAGGTAGACACCAAACCGATCTTTTTCTACACCGATCCGCACACGCAAGAGATCGCGGGAGTCACCGACGGAGGGCTGCCCGAACTGCCCGGACTGGGGAGCCAGATGGTTGTAGCCCAGGAAGAGCTGCCCCATCCAACCGGCAGCTACCTCCCGCGAGTAACTTGCTGAAATCGCGGCAGTCCAATCGGGTACGAATGGCAGTCTGTCACCCGCTTTGGCGCCTGTCGCCGCCGTAATTGCGGGATCGATATCAACAATCTCCGAGCTGTTCCAATTGGCGGTCAACTGCAACGTCAGTCCCTCGATTTCCGGCGGGTTGTAGACCACCCCCAAATCGACGCCGTAGAGTTCGGCATCCCCAACATGGTATTCCTGAAACAGACCAAAGGTCGGTACTAGATTGCGCATGTCTTGCCAGTCCTGGTAATAAAGGGCCACATCCAGCAGCAACTGTCCGTCCAATAGTGCCTGCTTGGTGCCGATTTCGTAACTCCAGAGCTCGTCGGAATCCAGTGTGTCTTCGCATGGCATGCCACCAAGCCTGTGCAGCGCAGCGATGTCGGGATTGTTGAAAGACCCGCTGCGAAATCCCTTGGCGATATTCAGGTAGTAGTGTGAATGGACAGTCGGCTGGTAGGACAGGTTGAAGCGCGGGTTAACGCTGTCAAATGTGTCCGGCCGCGGCTGAACGCTGAAGGAGTCACTAAACGTGGAACGATCATCTTCAAAATAGCGCAGCCCGACCAGGGGAATCAGCCTGCCGTCCAAAAACGACCAGGAGGTTTCCGCGAACACAGAGATCGATTCGGACTTAAACTCCTGGACACTGGTCGGGAGAATCGCAGGTGTATATGCGGCGGTTTCCGTCAACTCGGTATCCGAGTAAAACACGCCGACCAGCCACTGGAACGGCCCGACCCCTTGGGACACCAGGCGTGTCTCGTTATTCACGGCCTTCGCTTCTTGAAGCAGGTCGAACACCAATAATCCGGTGGGAGACAAAGGAAATCTATACGATCTGAGCCATAAAAAATGATAGTCGTCAAGGACGCTGGTTGTACTGGTCAGGGAGGCGAACCCGAAATCGTAGTTCAATGTTCCGATGAATAAGTCATAGTCGCTAGTGTAACGATCACCAGGCGCGCTGAAGGTAACGGTCTCATTCCTTTCTGACGTCGCAAACCCGGTGGAAAGCGCCTCCGGTTTGCTCATGGTGTAGAGGAACTTGAGCGTCAAGTCATCGGTCGGCTCCCAAAGAACGCTCGCGCGCAGGTGCGTGGTTTCCTGATCATTGGCGTCTTCAAGGCCAAGGTCCGGTATCTCTATGAAACCGCCGATTTCTTCGTAAGTGCCGACTAGCCGCACGCCGAGCTTGTCCTTGACAATCGGCAAACTGACAGCGACATCGGCGAAGTGACCTGGGTCACCACCGTCAGTGTCCGAATAGCCTGCCCTGACATGGCCCTCGAAATCGCTGAGGTTCGGCTGCTTGGTAATATACCGGACCGTACCGCCCATGGATCCGGCGCCGTAAAGGGTGCTCTGCGGACCGCGCAGCACCTCAATCCGCTCCAGATCAATCGCGCGCCCCATCGGGGCGTAAAAAATGCCATAAAAGAAGAAAGCTGCATCATCAATATAATAGCCAACAGTTGGATCACCTCTACCTTGGGTAAGGCCGCGGATCTGGTAGCGGCGAAGACCGGCATTGGCGGACAGCTCCTCCGAGGCGCCCGGGATAAAGGTGATGATTTCGTTTAAGTTGTATAGGTTGGCCTCTTCCAGCTGCTTAGATGAAAACGCAGAGATGGCGGAGGGAGTATCCTGCAGTGTACCCGTGCGCTTCGTTGCGGTGACGATGATTTCTTCAATAACCTGCTCAGCAGCGGCAGCACCCAGGGCGTCTTCAGCCTGAGCACCGGATGTACCAAAGAGACTTAACACTGCAGCTAGCAGGCCCCCTCTGGCTGTTTCACGATTGTTCATGTTTGTCTCCACATCGTTGTTTTGATCAAGCACAATGTTGAGAACAAGCTTGTTTTTGAACGTTGGAATCAGACCGGTTCCGGCTAACAGAATGTTTGCGCCTTCAGATACCGAGTACTTCCCCACCAGTTCATTTGACGTCGGCTCCCCCATCTCATCCGTGGGGAACAGCAACGTAATGTTCGCCTGCTCCGCAAATTGCGTCAGCGCCAGATCTACACGTTGCTCGGGAACATTGAATTGGATGAGCTTGTCTACAGAGACTTCATCCGCGGTTGCCGGAAGAGGAAGCACCACAAACAGCAGTACCAACCAAACTGCCAGAACCGATATCGTTCTATTGCAACGCGCTGTGCCTTGCGCGTACTTAATAGACGACCCGGTTCCGGGTTTGGGTGACAGCATGTAACAAAACTTTTTCGCGCCAACCTTTACTATGGTGTCCCCTCCGAATCAAAGGTGCTGACGGATTCGACAAGGCGGTGTTTATATACCGTGGAGAAGAACCCTGTTCTCGCTTTCTCGCTGAAACTCGACGTCGAAGTTTTCTTTGAGTACAGCCAGCATGCCTTCCACATCACCTGCCTTGAAGAACCCGGAGACATGCACTTCTTTCAGGTTTTCATCCACGAATACAAACTCGACACCGGTGTATCGCTCGACTTCCTGGACGACTTCGGCGAGCGATTCCCCCCGAAAAATGAGACTCCCTTCCCGCCAGGAGAGTTTAGCTTTGATTTCAGCCTCGGATATTGGCCTGGCAACCTCAGCCTCTTGGCCCATTACCAGTTCCTGACCCGCGGTGATTACGGTTGCTGATCTGGGCAGTACGATCCTCACGTTTTTTCGCGCAGCTTTGGTCGACTCCGGTTGCTCGCCGACCCGCACAGTGCCCTCGGTGACCACCAGCTCAATCACCCGATCTGGTTTTATCTCGATGTTGAATGCCGTGCCGACCGCCTGGATGATGCGACCACGTGCCAGGACGCTTAATGGCCGCTGTGGATCTTTTGCAACGTGCACATGGACTTCACCAATTTCCAGGTGCAACAGCCGAGCGTCACTGGTATAGCGAACCCCGATCCGGCTACTGGTATTCAACGTAATTTGGGTGCCATCTTCTAGGATATGAACCTGCTGTTCACCAATCGCCGTTTCGTAGAAACTCTCGGCCGGTCGCTGAGCGATCTGTGGAGCAATACCGGTGTCAAATGACGAGTTCCAGAACAGCAGCGTTGACAGTCCAAGGACTAAAGATGCGGCCAGCGCGAAAAAAGCCCAGCGATTGCTGCCTGGTTTTATTGTTGCAGCCGGTTGCGGCACCAGCGTAGAAAGTCGACTGAGACTGTCCATCTTGTCCCACAGCCTGACCATCTTCTCGAGCAATGCCTGATTGGCGGGATCTTCCGCGAGCCACGCCTGAAGCTCGAGTTTTTCTTCCCGAGTAAGGCCCTCACTGAGACGCTCAATCCATAGACTGGCTGCATCGTAGCGTTCTTCTTCTGAACGTAACTGGTACACCTTGCTCAAGCTAAATCATCCTTCGACGCCCGCGTTGAAGACAGGCTGCTCGTGTTCAATTCGACCACTTGGCCTCCTTTTCCCTCTCTTTCACAGCGCTCCATAAACTGCAGGCAGGCTTTCATGCCTCGCGCAATCTGGGTCTGAACAGTGTTTTCGCTCACACCCATATGCTCTGCGATCTCCCGCCTCGAGTAGCCGTAGACCTTTTTCAGAACAAACGCCCGGCGACACTGCGCGGGAAGCAGGCGCGTCGCTTCGCAGAACAGTGAGAACTCCTCGTGGCTAACCGCTTCACCCAGTGGGTCAGCGCCATAAGCCTGCTGTCCAGTGTACCCCAACTCATCCTCGTCAAAACTGTCTGACAGGCGAGTTTCAGCTCTTTTCACATGGTCTCGCGCCAAGTTTCTTACTGTCTTGAACAGAAACGAACGAGGAGCAGTTATGGGTGACTCACGCTCGGCCTGACAGGCGCGAACATAGGCCTCTTGGACAATGTCCTCGACCTCTTTGGGAGGAACAATACCGGCAATAGCACCTTTCAGACGTCCGACTATTGACAGGTAAGTTCGATCTAATAGATTGCCGCTATCCACTTAGGAGTAACGCTCTACGAGTCCAACTTCAGTAGACGAATTAGAACCAGTTTTGGATGACAAAGTCAGATTATTTTTTGAAGTTGTACCTTCAGCACGTCGGAGTGCCGTTACCACATTTGCTGCAGGGCTGAGTTTTCGCCCCTGATGTTTAACAAAACTCATTGTGTTTCCTCCGCTGGGCAGGAAGCCGGTATCGTCGAGGGCGCCCCCGACACCCGCACCTCGGCGTTGACGCGGCGAGACAGCACGGCCCGGGCGATGGCATTGCGCTGCCACCACACGAGGCCTCCCGCTCCAAATGCGCTGCCGGCCCACAGGAAGCCGCGCCTGTCCACGTCCCGTCCTCCCCCGACGGCGGTTACAGATCCGACTACAGCGCCGTGTTCGAGGCGATGCTGCCGCCGCCGCGCCGGTACTGCTCCCGACGCTCCTTGCTGAACCTGTCGATCTCGTCCTTCGGGACGCCGAAGGCGATGCCCCGCTCCACGCCTGGCTGGAGTCGCCGGTAGCGGAGTTGCTCACTGCCGCCCGATGGTCACATTGACGGTCATGAGCGCCTGGGCGGGAGCGCGGCACCGGTTTCCAGTGTGGCGAACACCTCCTCGTTGCGCCGGCCCCGGCCAGTTGGCCGGTGAAGTCGCAGATGCGCAGTGAGGACAGCGCGCCGGGAGATTCTTTCACTTTGCGAACGCGAAACCGGGGGCCTGCCCCTCGAATGCATCCGGGATGACGCGCCCTTCGGGACGCCTCGCCACGTCCTCGACGGGAAGTTCGAGCCGGGATCCCGACGGTCCGCCGAAGAACAGGGTGAGCACGGGCGCGGGGTCGCGCTCCGGCACGTACAGGTTGTCCCGGTCGGTACCGGCGACGGTCAGCCGCAGGCGGCTCCCGGCACCGATGGAGACCGAGACGGGGTAGAGTTCGAGAGCGGCGGTCATGCGTTCTCCGGGAACGACCTCGAGCAGGTCCTGCTCGGCCTGGGAATGCCAGGCGGGCCCGGCGTGGGGCCGCGGGCTCTCGCTCACCTTCCGGTGGCGCAGGTTCAACCAGCCCTCGGTGACGTACTCGGCGTTGCCGTTCGGCATGACCTGCTCGAGCGTCACGTGGATGGCGCCGTCGGAGGCCGTGGTGGCGAGTTCGAGGAAGAGCGCGGGTGAGCCCGTGATTTCGACCTCCTCGGTGAACCTGGGACCGGTGAAGGTCGCGCAGCGCAGCGCCCGGTCATGCAGGTGGGGATGCCGTATGTACTCGTCGTGCAGCATGAAGCGCATGCGCCCGAGGTTGCCGAGCCCCGTTCCGTAGTCGACCGGGTACTCGGCCGTGGTTTCGGGGCCCGCGTTGCGCTCCAGGCTGCCGTCCAGGACGGACGACAGCGTGCCGCTGGGGGTGTCGTTCAGGAACCATGACTCGCTCTCGACCTCCGGCAGCGGCCAGCTCTCAGCGGCTTTCCAGACGGCCCGGCCACCAAGGTCGGTTGTCGCGAATATCACGCCGGGTTCGTCGGCAATGCCATTGTCGATGCCCTTGAGCCAGTAGTCGAACCAGCGCAACGGCTCCATGGCCGGCAGCACGCCGTGGTTCCAGGGGCCGACGATTATGCGCTTCGGGCCGTCGAGCGCCTCGTAGAGGTCCAGGCATTCGCCGGGAAAGGTCATGTCCCACCAGCCGGTCTGCAGGTACACTGCGGCGCCCGAGCGGCTGATGCGTTCGAACTCGTCGAAGACGTCGCGCAAGGGGCCGAGTTCGGGGAAAGGCGGGGGTGGTGCGCCCTCGGACATGCTGGCCACGTACCAGTCGCTGGTCATGTGCTCGAGCACGCTCAGGTCGTCGGAGCCCGCATAGGCCGGCGCGCGCCCGGCAAGCGCCTCGGCGAACAGGCGTTCACCGTCCGGGCCGTCCACCGGCGCCGCAACGTCCGCCCCGTCCTGTCCCTTGCGCATCTCCGACCAGTCGCGGGCGAACCCGGTCATCGCCAGGCCGCCGTCGACGATGGCGTTCATGATCGACGGTGGAATCTGCGGCACGATGCAGGCGAGGTGCCTGGGCTGGAAGACGGCGGTTGCGAGCTGAATCACGCCTTCCCAGGAGCCGCCGATCATGCCCACCTTGTCGGTCGCCCATTCCTGCTGAGCAATCCAGTCCACTACCTGGGCAATGTCGGCCGCATTGCGCCAGGTCTGGTTGGCGTGGGCGCCGAAGGAAGCGCCCGTGCCACGGAAGTCGATGCTGACCACGTTGTATCCGTGATGGATCACCTGCCGGCAGGCGGGCCGCTGTTCGTAGGCGGTGATCAGCGCGCCGACCGGGAGATGCGCGGTCAGCTTCGCGTACTTCGGCGCGTTGAACTCGTTTTCCTTCTTGTAGTACGCGCGCCGGTAGCCGGTCGCCTGCACGACGGTCGGCCGGGGCCCGTCGAGCGGTTCGCCGTCGAGGGTGGGCTGCAGGATGTCCACGGCGATCCGGCAGCCGTCGTCGACGGGTACGTGCACGGAAGAGCGCGAATAGCCGTTCGCCACTTCTTCGGAATAGCCCTCGTAGACGTTTATCGTGGATTTCATGCTTTCGAAAAAGCGGCTCTCTGACCCAGGTATCCACGATAGACGCGGCAATCGGTGCACCGCCTCAACTAGGCACTTTTCATTCACGACTCGGATGATTATCATCCATATTATGAATGGATTTCTTAATCGTCTCGCACAAGATGCACTAGCCGACCACCTTGCGGCCATGCCCGCCGTTATTTTGACGGGCGCCCGCCAAGCCGGCAAAAGTACCCTTGCCCGCGCGTTGAACCCCGAGCGGCGGTATCTGTCGCTCGACGAATTCGATGTGATCGACGCGGCCGAGCGCGATCCCGAATCCCTGGTCCGCGGCCACGGGCCGTTGACTCTGGACGAAATTCAAAGGGCGCCCGACCTTCTGCACGCCGTAAAGCTGTCCATAGACAGCCACAGAAAGCCAGGCAGGTTCCTGCTCACCGGTTCAGCGAACCTGCTGCTGATGCGCCGCGCGACCGAGTCCCTGGCGGGCCGCGCCAGCTATCTCACGCTCTGGCCCATGACCAGGCGCGAGCAGCGCGGTCTGGGCAGCGGTGGAATCTGGGAGGATCTGCTGAACTCACCGGAGTCGCAGTGGGCGGAACTCGTCGCCGATACCGATTCCGAACGGGAGGATTGGCGGACGTTCGCGCGGCGCGGCGGATTCCCGGATCCGGCTGTCCACCTTGCCGACGAACGGGCGCGGACCGTCTGGTTCGAGGGCTATATGCGCACCTATCTCGAACGGGATCTCCTGAGTCTTTCCAGCGTCGCCTCCCTTCCGGATTTTCGTCGCCTGGCGCGCGCGGCCTGCCTGCGCCTGGGCCAACCTGTCAATCAGACCGAACTGGGCCGCGACGTGGCCCTGCCGCAAGCGACCGTCCACCGCTACCTCAACCTGCTGGAAACCTCCTACCTGCTGGTGCGCGTACCCGCCTACGCGGTGAACCGGACCAAACGGCTGATCAAGTCGCCAAAGCTCTATTGGAGCGATACCGGCCTGGCGCTGCACATCGCCGGGCTGGACGAACCGGGCGGCGCGTTTCTGGAAAACCTCGTCCTCGGCGACTTGCTGGCCTGGCGCGAGGCCCGTCAGGAACGGTGTGAAATCCTGTATTGGCGAACGACGGCGGGCGAGGAGGTGGATTTCGTGGTCGAAACCGCCAACGAGCTGCTACCGGTCGAGATCAAGGCAAGCGGACGGCCGCGCCTGCGCGATACGGTACGTCTGCGTTCGTTCCGGCGGGAATACGAAAGCCAGTCTCGGGCCGGATTGCTCCTGCACGATGGCGACGCACTGGAATGGCTGGCGCCGGACGTTCTGGCAGTACCCTGGTGGCGGGTCATTTGAATCCGCTACGACGCCACTACATGACCTACAGCGGCTCGATGACCGACGTAAGCATCCTCGCCCACGAACTCGGTCAGGGCTTCCATCACTGCGTGATGCGCGACCTGCCCGATGCCCAGCGTCACTACGGCAGGTCGGTGGCGGAAACGGCGAGCATTTTCGGAGAGACGGTGGTGCGCCTCCGGAATATCCGACTGTCCGAGTGCCATGGGCATTGTGTCGGGTGAATTCTGTCGCGACACTCATTCTACACAGGAATCTCAGTCTTCCATTCGTTCGAAATACACCAGCGCCGGCAGATTGCGGCGCTGGTGAACGATGCGCAGTATCACCGGCTCATCACCGGCTGCGGCAATGCGCGCAAAGAAGATGACGTGCCGCCGGTAGTTGACGGAACGCAGACCGGCGGCAAACAGGCTCCGGTCGCGACCGGCGTCCGGATTGGCTGCAATGCTCTCGAACGCTTGGACCAGGCCCCGGTAATAGGTGATCCACTGGTCCCGGCCCCAGGTCTTGACCGTGTAGCGGCGTATCTCGTCCAGGTCCCGCAATGCCAGTCGGGAAAGCTTGAGTGACATGCCGTGTGGCTAGTCCAAGCCGGACCCCGGCTCGTAAGCCAAGGGGTCGAATTCCTCGAATCCGCCAGACTCCGCATCACGCAAGGCCTGCTCCAGTTCCGCCTTGAGCGCGTAGAACTGTCTGGCGCCGTCCCGTTCCATGAGCATCCTGATTCCCGCTCGCACGACCTCACTGAGGTTCGCGTACGCACCGGACCTGATCTGGCCTTGCACATAGCTCTCCATCTGTTCCGTGAGGTGTACGTTTGGCATTTGAGCCACTCCTGCTGTCCAATATTGTCAGATACTGACAGGCTGATCGCCGTTGGTCAAAATCAATCTGAACGAACGCCGTGAACGGCGGCTTTCCGGATTGCCAAGATCCGGCGGTTAATCGCCGTCCACTGGGATTCCCGGTTGTACAGCATTGACACGCCGAATCGGGAGGGCTTGAGCGATCACGGTTCCGTGCGCCTGTTCACGCCGCGAAGCGTGTCGAGCATAGGAAGAATAACGGCCCGAAAGGCGTGGTCTGGGGAGTACGGCCGATAGGGATGGCAGATCCTGGGCGTGGTCTATCGAGCCATCTCGACCCACCTCCTCAAGCGGACCGGATTCACCGTCGCCTCCAGCGCCAAGACCGGGGCGGTCACCCTCATCCACCCGACAAATGAACCTCGCTAGCCACGCGGCAGCCTTAAGTTCGGAACGCATCGGCCTCAACGCTCTG
Source organism: Gammaproteobacteria bacterium (assembly GCA_028821125.1). GTDB lineage: Bacteria > Pseudomonadota > Gammaproteobacteria > Pseudomonadales > Azotimanducaceae > Azophilus. The sequence continues at coordinate 1,803 of JAPPHD010000015.1, read as the reverse complement.
TCCTTTACTCTTTTGGCGAACTTTTCCTATGACCAACATGGTCCCTGGTCGATCCGGTCACCCGATGCGTGCCATGCGGCGCGTGGTGTCAGCCCGTCAACGCCCCGGCGTCTGAGTTCGCGCCAGCCTCGATGAGTGTCTTAGCGACGTCGGGCCAATCGCACTCGGTAGCGATAGCCAGCGCCGTGCGTCCGAGCGTGTCGCGGGCCTCGATGTCCGCGCCGTCGGCGAGCAATCGGCGCAGTGCATCGACGTCGCCAATCGTCGCTGCAGCGTGGAGTTCCGGCCTGCCCATCGCGATGACCGCAGCGTGGGCCGCCAGCGAAGGGATCGGGCAGGCGTAGGCTAGCCCCGGATGGACCTGCTGCAAAAAGCCCCGCTCGACCAGTGCGTCGAAGAGTGCGGCAGCGCCCGTCCGGTTATCCGGTGCGACTTCGGCGAAGAGGTCTGTCGCGACATCCTGCTGGACGGGCTGCGCGGATCGCAGGGCTGCCATTGCGAGACCGGTCCACTTTCTGTTCGCCTCCACGGCGCCCGCATACCGCCCGTTGTAGTAGATCGCGCGATTTTCCGCCGCCATCCTCCGCACGGCGTCCAGGTCTGCGGAAGCTAGGGACGCCGGATCGGACGCCGTCGCCAAAACCTCCGCCAAGGCCCGAAGAAATCCGTTGACGTGCATGGGCCATCCCTGGGCATCGCGGAGCAGCGCCCCGCCCCAGCGGTCCGCATCGCCACGCCGGGCCGCTATGCCGAAGTGGTCGAGCCAGCCCGCGAAAAGGTCCAAGGATTCGGCATCCGAAAGGGATTCGAGCATGTGGATGCACCTGGCCTCGTCGGAGAACCGTGACAGGTTGATGCCCTCCTGTTGCAGATGGCGGTGCAGGTAACCCAAGCCGGCGAACACCGGGAGAATGGGGATGTCGCCAACTTGGCCAAGATGGAGGGATCGCAACGCACTGGCCTGCGGCGTGTGCGGCGCAACCATTTGCGCCTCGTCCACCATCAGGACAACCGGGGCGGGAAAGTCGTCGACGCGGTCCCTGCGCAACAGTCGCCGGGTTTCGGCGGTAGCAACGTCAATCAGGGCATTCGCGGCCTCGTCGCCAGCCACCAAGTGCTTCGCCACAGCCCGCGCTACGATATCCCCCCACTTTTTCAGGACCGGGGAAGGAAGTGACTCGGTGACGGCCTGGAGCAACTTGTTGGGATCGGAGAGCGCGTCTATGGTCAGGTTGACGCAAATCGGGTTGTCTGAGGAGGGCTCGCTACGGCCCCACATTTCCCGAAGACGCCGCAGCAGCGCAGTCTTGCCGACCCCGGGCGCACCCTGCACCAGGCGGGTCAGGCCGGGGTCCTCGGCGTCCACCGCGCCCGACAGCCACATTTCGTAGGCGAGGCTGGCCGTGTCCTTGATGTCTTCGATCACGGCCTCGCGCCCGACGAAGACCGGCGGCTGCGCACGTGCGCCCAGCCGGGCGAATTTGCTTAGGGCATGGCGTTGTTCCGTCATGGGCAGCCCAAGGGAGCGCTTCGGATTTGTGGATCATTGTACGCTTGCCGATATGCGGGAAACAGGTTGGCCGGTACGACAGAATCGGTCCACAGGAAGCCGCGCCTGTCCACGTCCCGTTCTCCCCCGACGGCGGTTACAGATCCGACTTCAGCGCCGTGTTCGAGGCGATGCTGCTGCCGCCGCGCCGGTACTGCTCCCGACGCTGTGCGCGAGATTATTCAGAGCGATACATTTGCCTCGACGCCGATGGTACGCGGCCAGGGACGGATCGGCTCGCCTCCGCTCGGAAC
>JAPPHD010000110.1 GCA_028821125.1 Gammaproteobacteria bacterium | reverse complement strand
TTCATGAAGCGGTACTCCTAATGACACAACAAAGTGTGTTGACGGAGTGTGCCGCAGTGAAGCGAGAAGGACCAAAAAGTTTTTGCTTATCAAAAGGTTAAGAGAACCTTGTGCGATGCTCCGAACCCCTACAAAACCCCTGGTTTGCTCATTCCACGTCCTCGTCCCGGGGCGCCGGGGTGGTGGCTCGCATGGAACAAGTGTTTGGAGTTATGGGTTCCCCGGCAACCGGGGAGGATGCCGCTAACGCAGAACGTTCTTCTCGATGAGTGCGTTCAGCCGCTCTGGCGTCACGCCAGCTTCCAGGAGCACTTCCCGGGTGTGCTGCCCGGCGTCGGGGGCCGGGCCGCGCACCTCGATGTCGGCGCCCCTTATTTCAAAAGGCGCCGAGACGACCTCCATGGCGCCGGCCTGCTCGTGGATGATCAACGAAAAGGCGCCGCGTTCACGCAGTGCGGGGTCATCGATCACTTCGGGCAAATCCGCGGCCGGTTCCCAGATCATGCCGGCCGCATCGAGCTTTTCGCGCCAGTACGCCAGGTCTTCGCTGGCGAACACTGCCTCGATTTCATCCACGAGTTCCTGGCCGTGTTCGACCAGCCCGACGGCGGTCTGAAAACGCTCATCGGCCGCCCAGTCGTCGCGCCCGAGCATGGCGCAGAATTTCGGCCAGTAGGGCATGGGCAGCGGCGAGACCATCGCGATCCAGCGATCGTCGGCGGTGCGGTAGTAGTTCCAGATGGGGTTGGGCGGCACCTTGCGGCTGGTCTTGTCGGGCTGGATGCGCTCGTAGAGCGCATTGGTCACGTCGGTGGCCAGCGCCCAGATGCCTGTGCGCTGCAGCGTCACCTCGACGTATTGGCCCTCGCCCGTTTTTTCCTGGAGGCGCATGGCGGCGAGAATGCTGGCCAGTAGATTGAGCGCCGTGGTCCGGTCACCGTACCCTGCCCGGGAAAGCAGGGGCCCGTCATCACGGTCGCCGAATACGGACATCGCTCCCGAGCGCGCCCAGAAAGCGTTCTGGTCGAACGCCGCGCGGTGGCTGTCCGGGCCGTCGGTGCCGTAGCCGGAGAGCACGGCATAGATCGACTGGGGATACAAGTCGTGAATATCGCGGTCGGTGAGACGGTAGCGCTCGAGGCGCGCCTGGGTCAGGTTGGTGATGAACACCTGGGAACGGGCCGCGAGCCGGTGCACCAGTTCCACGCCTTCCGGGTGTTCGAGGTCGACGCAGATGCCCCGCTTGCCGCGGTTGTCGAACTGGAAGCAGGGCGCCACGAAATCGTCGCCGTAGAGCGCGGTGTAGGCGCGGCGGTAGCCGTCGCCCTCCACCGGTTCGACCTTGACCACGTCGGCCCCCATATCCGCCATCAGCGCGGCGCAACTCGGCGCCGCCAGCCAACCCGCTACCTCGAGGACCCGTATTCCTTCCAGTGGTGCAGTCACTCCTGATGCCCCCGTCGATTCCAGGCCGTCTATTATGTTGCAGGTTGAGGTCGATTCGCTCGCCGGATCGATTGGGACGGCTCCTTTCGCCTTTTTCCGGTTTGTACCCGGGGAAATCGTGCCGGGGCGGCCCGCAGCCGCTTTTTCGGGTAGAGTAACGCGCCTTATGACCGAGTACGCAACGATTCGGGTCGATCGCGAAGGCCCTCTCACTACGCTCACTCTCAACCGTCCGGAGCGGCGCAACGGCGTGACCGGCCGCATGGTGCGGGAAACCCACCGGGCGCTCTCCGACATCGCGCACGACGGCGAAACTCGTCTGCTCGTGCTCACCGGCGCGGGGGACTGGTTCTGTCCCGGCGCGGACATGGGCGGGGCGCCCGGTGAGAATCAGGACCCGGAAGAGCCGGCGGCCGCCGACCCCGCCTGTTTCCAGGTGGCCGCCCTGCTGCATGAAATGCCCGCGGTCACCCTGGCCGCCATAAACGGCCCCTGCGCCGGAGCGGGTATGGGATGGGCATGCGGGGCGGACCTGCGCATCGCCGCGCGGCGGGCCCGCTTCAACACCGCGTTCATCAACGTGGCCTTCGCGGGGGACATGGGCATTCCGTGGAGCCTGCCGCGCCTGGTGGGCGCCGCCAAAGCCCGGGAACTGTCGTTCCTGTGCGAGAAATTCGATGCGGACGCGGCGCTGGAAATGGGTCTGGTGGCGCGGGTCTTCGACGATGACGTTTTCGAACGGGAAACCCGCCGGATCGTCGAAATCCTGCTGGCGAGATCACCGGTGGCGCTCAGTACGCTGAAAGCCCACTACCTGTCAGCGGAGCGGATGGGATTCGCCGACTACATCGCCCTGGAAACGGAACACCATCTCGCAATCGGCAGAATGGAAGACACCCGCGAGGCATTCAGGGCGTTCCTGGAGAAACGCGCACCGGTCTTCACGGGACGCTGAGCGAGCCGGGGCCCGGCTTGGTGGAACCCCGCCCGGGCGATCGGGATCATCGCCCCCTGGACAGGCCGGCACGATTCATGTGGATTGCAGCCCTCGAACCGGAGGACCGATGAGGGGAGATCGCCTCAAGGATTGTGTCGCCATTGTCACCGGCGGCAGCACGGGCATCGGCTACGGATGCGCACAAGTGCTCGGGAGCGCGGGCTTGCATGTTGTCATCACCGCCCGGACCGAGGCAGACGGCCGGCAGGCGGAGGCGGACTTGACGGGGCAGGGCTTGAGCGTGGTGTACATGCCCCAGGACGTTTCCTTGGAGGCGGACTGGGAGCGCGTCGCGAAGGATACGGTGGCGCGCTTCGGGCGGCTCGATTTTCTGATCAACAATGCAGGGATCTCGGCCCTGAGCCCGATCGAAGAGACAGCGGCGGAAACGCTGATGTCCATCGTGCGGGTCAATCTCATCGGCGCCTGGTACGGGCTCAAGCACTGTGTACCGCTCATTTCGGAGTCATACGGCCAGCGCGGCTTCCCGGGCATGGCGGTCAACATCTCCTCGGTGCTGAGCCGCATCGGCCAGGACGGCGCCAGCGCCTATTGCTCGGCGAAGGGCGGCATGGCGGGCCTCAACAGGGCTTACGAGCGGATGCTCGCCGGACAGGAACACAGGGTGCAGGTAAAGAGCCTGCTGCCGGGCTACACGATGACGCCCCAGGTTGACAAGGCCATCGGCCGGGACTCGCCGCTGGTCGACCGGATCGGGCAGACGATTCCGCTGCGCCGCTGGGCGGAACCCGAGGAGATCGGCGAGACACTGATGCTGATGCTCGACCCGGCCGTTCAGCTTGCCGACACGGAGGTGCTTGCCGATGGCGGTTTTCTCGCCAGCCAGTCCGCTTGACGGCCGCATCGTCGCGCTCGCGGGAGAACCCGGGGCGTTGAATGACCAGGTGGCGGCCTGTCTCGACGCGCTGGGAGCGGTGTCGATCCGGCTGCAATCGGGCGCTTCCACCGGCCCCCGGATTACCGATCTCAAGGTCGAAGACCGCGTGACCGCGTCTCTTGACCGGGCCGAGGCCGCGCTTGACGGATGCGATGCCGTTGTTTTCGTGGGCAGGGACCTTTCGGACGGTGAAGACATGGGTGCTTTCATCGAGGGGAGCATCGGCGGCTACCATTTCTGCCTGAAGCTCGCCATGCGCTTGCGAGCTCATGAATCGACGGATGTCGTGGCGTTGGCGGGCGCCTCCGCCGAAGGGGAGCTGCCCGCCCTTGCCGCCGACATTCGCAACGGCGCGCTCCGCCAGATGACGTTGGTCGCCGCATCCGAGGGCGGGCCCCTGTCCCCGCCGTTGCTGGCAAACGCGGTCCGGGTGGCCGGCGAACCCGGCCCGGAAGCGTCGGCGAGCCTGACGGCGCTGCTGGCGCGGCTGCTCGGGCGTCCGCAAGGCTATGTGACGGGCACCGAATTGAGCATCAGGCTCTGACATTGACGTAAACGGGGACCTACCTAATGCAATTCAGCCTCTGGCCAAATCCGACGCAGCCGTATCAGGACGTGCTCGAACTCGCCGGGCATGCCGAAGCCACCGGATGGGACGGCTTCTGGTACGCCGATCACTTCATGCCGAATGCGCCGGACACCAGCACGCCCTGGCCGGAGGCCTGGATGACCCTGGCGGGTGTCGGCGCGGTGGTGCCGAGACTGCGGCTCGGTACCCTGGTGACCGGCAATACCTACCGCCATCCGGCTGTGCTAGCCAAGATGGCGGCGACGCTGGACCACATCACCAGCGGGCGCGTCGTGCTTGGCCTCGGCAGCGGCTGGCAGGAGAACGAGCACCGCCAGTACGGCATCCCTTTCTACACGGTCAGGGAGCGCCTGGAGAGGCTGGAAGAGGCCTGCGCGGTCATCAAGGCGCTGTTCGGCGAGTCGAAGGCCGACTTCGCCGGCCGTTTCTATCAACTTGAGCATGCCTCCCTCGAGCCCAAGCCGGTACAGCAGCCGTTGCCCCTGCTGATCGGCGGCGGTGGCGAAAAACGCACGCTGCGCATAACCGCGCGCTTCGCCGATGCATGGAACGTCTGGGGAGATGTCGCGACGTTGCGGCGCAAGATGGAGATTCTCGACGGGCATTGCGCGGAGCTGGGGCGGGACCCCAAGGCGATCCGGCGCACCGCTGTCGCCCTGCTGTTCATGAGCGAGGACGGGCAGTTTCTGGAACGGATGCGGAACACCGAGTTGCCGCAGCCGGCCGTCATCGGCACTCCGGAGGAGGTCAGGGAGACGCTGGACGACTACGAATCGGCGGGGGTGGACGAATTCATCGTCCCGGACTTCACGCTGGGCCAGGGCCGCGAAAAGATCGGCATCCTCGACCGCTTCATCAAGGAAGTGGCCGGCCGTTAGTTGTTGTGGAATTCATGCATCCGCTTGGACACCGGAAATCGATTCCTTACAATCGCCGGCTAACAAACCCATAGGCAGCAGAAATCCATGATCAATCCGAATTGCGCGGCTGTCGCCGGCGTGTTGGCCCTCGCACTGTCTCTACCCGCACAAGCCGACCTCGCCGAAGCCGTTACCGAAGCCAGGGCGGGGGAAATCCGCACGGAAGCGGAACGAGCCCGGGATGCGAACCGCAAGCCGGCGGAAACGCTGGCCTTCTTCGGCATGCAGCCCGACATGCGCGTACTGGAACTCCTGCCGGGCGGCGGTTGGTACACGAAGATCCTGGCCCCCGTGCTTTACGACGAAGGCGAACTGTTCATTTCCATCGGAACCGACCGGTTGAAGGAGAACCTGCTCGGTGAGCCGGGTTTCGACCGCGTCAAGGTGGTCGAGACCGACGGTGAGTTCAAGCGGGTCGGCCGGCTGTTCGAAGGGCTGACGTTCCAGGCCGAGGACATGGACCTCGTGCTCACCTTCCGCAACCTGCACAACTTCACGCCGGACGGCCGCGAGGCCATCAATGCTTCCGCGTTCGCCGCCCTGAAACCGGGCGGCCACTACGGTGTCGTCGACCATACCCGGCGCCACATGCAGGAAGACAACCACGAGAACTGGCGCCGCATGGATCCGGTACTGGCGATCAAGGAGATCGAGGCCGCCGGCTTCGAGTTCATCGACTATTCGAAGCTGCACTACCGGCTCGACGACGAACTGCGCTACGAGGTGGGGCGCCGTTCGGTGAGCGGCAATACAGACCGTTTTACGCTGTTGTTCAGGAAGCCCTAGCCGACTCGACCGACCGCCTGTTCCGACTGGGTGAGCGACCGGTCGATGCGTTCGCGCATCTCCACGAGGTCGATGCCCTCCGTGCTCTTCTTGCCTTCGCAGTAGCGCGCATAGACGCCGTGGATGATGCAGGCCGATTTCCAGCGGTTGAACCCGACGTAGTAGTCGAGCCTTGAGAGGTCGCGCCCGGTGCGCTCGGCGTACCGCGCCGCGAGTTCCGAGCGCCTCGGAAATCCGGGCGGCGCCGTGGCGGCTTCCGGGAGAACCGGCTCGTCGTCGGCGGGATCGGGCCAGGGGTTGAGGGCATAGGCAAGATCCGCCAGCGGGTCCCCGAGGGTGGAGATCTCCCAGTCCACCACGGCGGCGATGGTGCAGTCCGGCCCGACGAGGCAGTTGTGCAGGCCGTAGTCGCCATGCACCACGCGGGCAGGGCCTTGGTCCGGGATGTTGGCGAGCAGGAATTCACGGATCTCGTGCGCTCTCGGGTCGTCGTACCCGGCGGGCTCGATGGAGGAGGTCCACGAGCGGTACCAGGTATTGAGCTGGCGGCCCACGTAGTTCTCTTTCTTGCCGAGTTGGCCGAGGCCCACTTCATCCGGGTCCACCGCGTGCAGATCGGCCAGTACGTCGATGAAGGACATGGCCATCTTTTGCCGTTGCGCCTCCGGAACAAGCCGTTCGGTGTGGTCGGAACTGTAGAGCGGGTATCCCTCGACGTGACCCATCACGTAGAACCAGGCGCCGGTCACAGCGGGGCTCTCGCAGAATCCGAGTGCCCTGGGAACCGGCACGGCGGTTGGCCCCAGCGCCGATATCAGCGCCCATTCGCGGCTCATGTCGTGGGCCTTGGGCAGGAGTTGGCCCTGGGGCGGGCGCCGGATCACGGCCAGCCTGCCCGCCACGTCGTCCAGGCGGTAGGTCAGATTCGAGTGGCCGCCTTCGAGGCGCGTCCAGCGAAAGGGCGGGGTGAGGCCATCGACGTTCTCCCGGATCCAGGCCTCCACCGCGTCGACGCGATAACCTTCGGGGCCCTTGTTCTCGTCATGTTTCATGGATTGTCCGCCGGTCAAGTTGCCGCTCTATCGGGCCGTGGGGTCGGCGGCGGTCCTGCCAGGTGCCGCCAGAGAAACTCGCAGGCGAGCGCCCACAAGAAGGCGCTCCGTGCGTTGTCGGCAGCGCCCGCGTGCCCTTCTTCGATATTCTCATAGCAGGTGACGCGCAGGTGACGCGGTAGACAGCCGCACCTTGCCCGGATTCCAATTCGTCCTGCCGGTGTCAGGAAAGGCCCCGGCGCTTCATTTCCGCGGGCATACGCACCGCGTCGGCCTCCAGCAGGGGGCCGCGCTCCTCGTCGGTCAGTGTTCCCTCGGTGTCCTTGGCCATCTTGTCGGAGTCCAGCATGATCCATTTCTCCGGGACGATCTCGATGATGACCCTGAGCGGGCTGTCCAGCCGGGTTTCGAAAGCACTCGCGGCTTCCTCTTCTTCAGCGGTGAGCGACCCTTCGAAACCGCCGTAGGGGCCCCGCGCCAGCGCCGGGTAGAACCACTTCTTGGTCTCTGCGTCGTCGTGGATGATGGCACGACCCTTGAACGTGATGGCGCCGTTGGGGCCGTCCGGCGCGGACACCCCGCTCACCACCACCGAGCAGCGCGGGTCGCGGCGAATGGCGGAGACCCGGTGACGATGGGCGCCGCAGGTGATCCAGCCACTGCCGTTGCGCCACACGAAGGCGTGCACGACGCCCACCGGCCAGCCGTCCCTGGTGGACCAGTTGAAAACGCATTCCCTGGCCTTCGTGAGCAGTTCCTCGCGCTGATTGTTGGTGAAAGGATAGATGGAGACTACTTCGTGTTCGGTGCTCGACATGGTTCTGGCCCTCGTTTCCCAAAAAAAGAGTCAAGGATGCCGCAAAACCCGCGGCCGATTCCAGTCTCTATTCAGGGATCACTTCGATTTCAAAAAGCCTGGGCCAGTTCTTGCCCGTGACGAAGAGCCGTCGCGCATCGGAGTCGTACGCGATGCCGTTCAGGACATCCGTGCGGGGTCCGCGCATTACCAGGGGAAGAATCCCGGACAGGTCCAGCCAGGCCCGCACCCGGCCGTCGGCGGGGTTGATGATGGCTATGCGGTCGGTGGGCCAGACGTTGGCGTACAGGTCGCCTTCGATCTCCTCAAGTTCGTTCAGGCCGACGACCGGCGACTCACCGTCCCGGACCTCGATGCGGCGGCGTTCCGTGAAATTGCCGGCGTCGAGAAAGCGCAACTCTGCGCTGCCGTCGCTCATCACGAGTTCATCGCCCATGGCCGCAAGGCCCCAGCCCTCACCGGAATAGCGGAACTCGGCGACGGTATCCAGTGTGTCCGGATCACGCACGAATGCCGTTCCCGCTTTCCAGGTCAGTTGATAAAGGCGGTTGGTGGCAATGGCGAGTCCTTCGCCGAACCGGTTCTCCGGCAGCGATTGCCGGCGCAATACACGGCCGCTTTCGAGGTGGACGATGCGTATCGAAGACGAGCCGTAGCCACCCGTGCTCTCGTAGAGCGCTCCGCCCGAGACCAGCAAGCCCTGGGTGAACGCCGATGTATCGTGTGGGAAGTGGGCGACAACGCGGTACCCGTAGTCGACAGCCAGCGACGCCGATTCGGTTGCCGCCTCTGCGAACGCCGCGGCATGCAGGGTCAGCGAAGTCAGCGCGATGCGACCGAGGAGCCCGAAGCCCTCCATAAGCCAGCATCCGTTGCCAACTTCCCGCTGCGCTTGCCGATGCACACTCCCCGCACGCCCGTGCAGGGCGGCGCCTCGACGCTCTCGCGACGAAAGTCGGTGACGGACGCGGGCCGGCGGGACGGTTTCGATGTCCCCTGCCGGTTCCGTGGCGCTGCTGCCGGTCACCCGCATTGTCGGATCCGCTTGCCTTGGCTGCTTCATTCAACCGTTTTGGCCGCGGAGGGTCCAGCGTCCCGGTCGGGACGGATCGTCTCTATAATGCGCGCCTTCGAGCGCGGGGAACCACTGGCAATGCGTGTATCGGACTGGATCGATCTGAGCGGCAAGACCGCACACGTCACCGGCGCCGGCCGGGGCATCGGCGCCGGCATCGCCCGGGCACTGGCGGCGGCGGGCGCTGGCGTGGTCGTCAGCGATATCGACGCGGGCTCCGCGGCCCGGGTCGCCGACGAGATCGGCGGTGTGAGCATGGCCCTGGATGTCAGCGACCGGGCGGCGGTCGATGCCGCATTGGCGGAAACCGTGAAGCGCCTAGGCTCGCTGGACATCATAGTCAACAACGCCGGCGTCTACGAGGGCTACGGCGGGCCGGTGCGAGGCATCACCGACGAGATGTGGCGCGGTCTCTGGTCGGTCAACGTGGATGGCCTCTTCTATTGCTGCCGCGAGGCAGCGCGCCTGATGATCGAAGCGGGCAGGGGCGGGCGCATTATCAATGTCGGCTCCACGCAGTCGGTGACTCCGGGGGTCGGCGTTACCTACGACGGCTCCAAGGCGGCGGTTACCATGATCACCAAGGCGCTCGCACTTGAACTGGCGCCGCACGGGATCAACGTCAACACCCTGGCGCCCGGCCCCACCAGGGTGATGGAAGGGGAGCCGCTGCCGGTGGGCGTTCGTCCCCCCGCTCCTTCGGGCAACCCGTTGGCCGATACGGTCGCGGACCGAATCGCCAGGCTTCCGGCGGGGCATTGGGGTGATCCCATGGAGCAGGGCAAGGCAGCCGTTTTTCTGGCCTCGGCGATGAGTGATTTCGTCACCGGCGTTTACCTTCCGGTGGACGGCGGATGGCTGACGCTTTAGGTCGGATTCTGAAGTACTCCAAATCGGCCTTGTACTCAAGGCGATTCCGGTATGATGGCAATCGAGATCTTCGAGACTCTCACCATGAGCGACGCAGAATTGCAGCCGGCTTTGCCTGCACGAATTGAAAGTCTCAGAGTTTGGAACTATCGCGCACTTGGTCAAGTCGAGTTCAAACAACTGACGCCAATGACGGTGCTGCTTGGGCCGAATGGAAGTGGCAAATCGACCGTATTTGACGTACTGGCGTTCTTGGCTGAGTGTTTCGAGACCGGGCTGCGGCGCAGTTGGGACCGGCGCGGACGGGCCAAGGAAATAAAGACGCGCGGCTCCTCCGGCAATGTGGCGATTGAGATCAAGTACCGCGAGCGTCCGGGTAGCCCCTTAATCACGTATCACTTGGCCGTAGATGAGCAATTTGGCGTGCCCGTGGTGGTTCACGAGTGGCTTCGTTGGAAACGAAAACCATACGGCGCTCCGTTTCGCTTTCTGGAGTACAAACATGGCAATGGAGCAGCGGTCAGCGGTGAGGTACCGGATTCCGAGGATCAACGGGTGCACATCCCCCTCAAATCCGCAGATCTGCTTGCCGTCAATGCGCTTGGGCAGTTTCAGGAACATCCACGCGTGGCGGCGCTACGCGAGTTCATCATGGGGTGGCATGTCTCGTATCTCTCCGCAGACAGCACTCGTGGCCAACCGGAAGCCGGCCCGCAAGAGCAACTGACAAGGACCGGCGACAATCTTGCCAATGTAATCCAGTACCTCTCCGAACGGCATCCGGAACGGCTTGAACGCGTCTTCGCTTCGCTTCGGGATCATGTGCCACGAATCGAGCGTGTCCTGGCTGATACCATGCCGGACGGGAGGCTCTTGTTGCAGGTTAAGGATGCCCCGTTTAACGACCCGGTGCTGGCTCGTTTCGCATCCGATGGGACGCTCAAGCTACTTGCTTACCTGGTGCTGTTGTATGACCCGCACGCCCCTCCTTTTATCGGTATCGAAGAACCTGAAAACTTCCTGCATCCGCGACTGCTGTTTGGGCTTGCCGAGGAGTGTAGGGCCGCTTGCCAGCGTACACAGCTATTCATTACCACGCACTCGCCCTTCTTCTTGGATGCGCTGCAACCACGTGAGGTCCATATCTTGTGGCGCGATGACGGTGGCCATACACGAGTCAGTCGCGTAGTCGATCTCCCCGGCGTGAATGAGTTTGTCAGCGAAGGAGCGAATCTCGGACAGCTTTGGATGGAAGGCCAGTTCGGGGTAGGAGACCCGTTGATAGACCAAGGTGCGCCGACTGTCCGCCTGGGCTAAGACCGGGAATGATCGTTCGCCAACTAGAGGTGCTGGTCGAAGAACGATCTATGGAAGAGTTCTTGCGAACTTGGCTTCAACATGTGATTCCTAACGCATGCGCCGTTCGCATTCACGCCTTCAGAGGCAAACGCGACCTTTTGAAACAATTATCCAACCGCCTGCGTGGTTACGCCAAATGGCTACCGCCGGAAGCGAGGATAGTCGTGGTCGTTGATAGAGACAACGACGACTGTCGCGAATTGAAAGCGCGACTTGAAACGGAGGCGGCAAATTCCGGATTGAAAACGCGCTCGATGGCTGGAGGCAGTGTCTGGCAATTGGCTAATCGTATAGCGATTGAAGAACTCGAAGCATGGTATTTCGGTGATTGGGCCGCAGTTCAAACGGCATACCCCCGCGTGCAGGCCAATGTTTCAAGAAAAGCGAAGTTCCGGGATCCGGACGCGATTCGCGGCGGCACTTGGGAGGCATTTGAACGAATCTTGCAGCGTTCCGGGTATTTCAAGACCGGCTTACGCAAGGTAGAAGCGGCGCGCGCGATTGCGTGTCACGTTAATCCTGTACGGAATCGCTCACGAAGTTTCCGAAATCTACACCAGGCGATCATTGAGGCAGCTTCGTGATCGAAGTGATTGGAGGCGTGAGGTGGGCGAACTCATTCAGCGAACTTCCGTCTACCGATCAAGAGTGATTATGACGAGTTGCGCGTTCAGCCAATCCGGCAGCCACTCGGGCGCGTTTGGGCGCAGGCGCTGGAAGACATCGTGCTTGTATTCCGGGTCGTCAAGAACGACGCGGGCCCGTCCGCTCAGCGTTTCGCCGCGGATCAACACCGTCACCGGAACGTTTCCCGCACGCAGCGCACGCCACCAGCGGCCATCGGCGCCCGCGAACACGAGATTGTCTTCCCGCAGATAGTTGACCGGAATCACCCGGCCATCGGGGAAGGTCAGCAGCATGACGATGCCGGCCCTTTCACCCCCTGGGTCGTTCTGCAACTCCTCGATCACGCGGGGATCGTAGACAACAGCGAGAAAAGCCCTGAAGCCGATGAACGCGACTACCAGTACAACGATAACAATTGCAAGCCATTTCAACCACATGAGGTATAAAACTCCAGCAGTTAATGAATCAGGAAGCGTGCTGGCGAGAGCGTGACGGAACGCATCGACAAGCAGCGCTACCGCGATCTGCGGAACCAGTCACGGCGAACCGGTGGGAATCACTCCCGAACCCGCACCGGCAGTTCGGTGATCCCCCGGATGAAATTCGAATAGAGGTACTTCGGCTCGCCGACGACCTCCACTTCCCGGAAGCGTTTGAGAATCTCCTCCCAGATGATGCCGAGCTGCATTTCCGCGAGACGGTTGCCCAGACAGCGGTGGATACCGAAGCCGAAGGCCAGATGATTGCGCACCTGCGGGCGTTCGATCCGGAATTGGTTGGGATCGGGGATGTGCCTTTCGTCCCGATTGCCTGAAAGGTACCAGATGCACAGCTTGTCCCATTTGCGGATCTTCCGGCCGCGAATCTCGGTATCCGCCAGGGCGGTGCGGCACATGTGGGCAACCGGTGACTGCCAGCGGACGATCTCCGGCACCATGTTGGGAATGAGGCCGGGATTCGCCTTGAGTTTCTCGAACTCGCCCGGGAACTGGTTCAGCGCCAGGACGCCGCCGGTAATGGAGTTGCGGGTGGTGTCGTTGCCCCCGACGATGAGCAGCAGAACGTTGCCCAGAAACTCGCTGGGCGACATGTTCCGCGTCGCCTCGCCCCGGGCCAAAAACGAAATCAAGTCTTCTCCCTGGTCCGCCTTCGCCACCCGTTCCTGCCAGATGGCATTGAAGTACTCGAAGCAGGTCCACAGTTCCCTGAAACCTTCCTCGGCAGTTTCGAAATAGTCGGGGTCGGCAATGCGCTCCACGGTATCGGACCAGTGGATCAGCTTGTGGCGGTCCTCCTGGGGCACGTCGAACAGCGTCGCCAGCATCTGCCCGGTCAACTCGACGGAGACGCGCCGCACCCAGTTGAAGGTCTCGTCCCGGGGCAGTTCATCGAGGATCCTTGCCGCCCGCCTGCGGATCAGTTCGGCGAGCCTCCCGAGCTTGGAAGGCGCGAACATGGGCGCTACCGCCTTGCGCTGCTGTTCATGCACCGGCGGGTCGGCCATGATGAACATGGGCAGGTGGAACATGGGGTCCGGAGGCCCTTCCAGGGGTTTGCCGCCAAGCCGGATGCCGCCGTTGTAGATGTCCGACGAAAACAGGTCGTGGTGGGTGTCCACGTACTTCACGTCGTCGTAGCGGGTGATGGACCAGAACCGCCCGAACTGACTGTTCGCGCACCTGTGCACCGGGGACTCCGCGCGCAGCCGCTCGAACCAGGGCAGCACCTTGTTGGCGCGGAACAGTTCCGGATGGGCCGGGTCCATCTCCTCGAGCGGGAGGTCCCACGGGTCCACATCGACATCGATCGCCCAGGACTGTTGCCATTCCCTGGTGTTCTGCCGGAACGATTCGGCGATTTCTTCCCGTGTTTCGGACATGTGCTGAAGGTGTCCGTTTCAACAGAATTGGCAGTGCTTTTAACACAGACCACCGCGGTTTTCGATTCGAGGAAAAAAGTCGTTGACAAGCGCCCAGGCATCCATAAAATGCCGCGCCCACTGTTTTGAAGATTGCGTTGCAAGGACTAACCCGGTGATCCGGACGAAAGCGAATTCCGCGTTGATCGAATGCCCTCCGCGCCCCTCCGGGAGCCGCCGCGGGGTACCGGCGCTCAATTCGATTCGGTTTTGCGAGATTGCCAGCCGATCCGACCAGTACGGCGAGCCGGCAATGCGTTGAGCTTCCACAATCTATCTGGAAGGCAACGCGAACTGGCCTTCCAGGCAAAAAAGAGCCCTGGTCGGCCCGCCGCTCAGGGTTTTTTTTGCGCTGACGAAACATGAGGCGCCACCCGGTGGCCAGGGTAGTGCCCAGGGGCGAGGATCGTTGCCTCGTCCTGAGAGAGGTTGGGCGGCGTACGGCGTTCTTGAGGTGCGGGTTCCCTTGAATCCCGCCCGGCGCACCAACGCTACCCATCGCACGGTGTGTATCGAGCGGTATGTATGCACCCGGCCTGTGCATGGAATTAGCTCAAAAGGGTAGAGCTCCAGTCTCGGAACTGGTGGTTGCCGGTTCGAGTCCGGCATTCCAAGTCTGACTTCCTTGAAAGAGGTCACACGGCTCATAACCGTGCAGAACGCTGGTGACGAGCGACATGCGTCACATGGGCGTCCGTTCCCGGCGCTGCCGCCGTTCGCTGCGCGAGCGGTGGCTGCGGCAGAGCGGCAACCGCATTGCCGGCAGGTGGAAGCCGATCGGGCCCGGCCCGGTCGGTGCGCCGGTCGGTCCGGCGTATCGCCCGCCGGCGCCGCACGGGTTTCCGGCTCTCTTCGGGAGTGGGGAACCATCCGGCGCCGGTGCGCGGTCCGTCCGACCGGCCGGCACCGCCGGTCCGCCGTGCGGTTGTGGGAACGGGCGCATTTCACGCTTGCGGATGAGCGATTCCGCAGGCGGTAACGGCAAGGAGAACGCGAAATGTGGTTTTCTCAGAAGTTCATTGTGCTGAAGCACGAACGCGGGCTCCTGTTCAGGGACGGAGATTTCCTCCAGTTCCTCGAACCGGGGACGTACCGATTCCATGGGCTGCGCTCGCGCTACGCGGTGGAAAGTTTCGACCTCGCCAGTCCGCTGTTCGAGCATCGGCTGGTCGACTACCTGGTCGAAGCCCAACGCGAAAGCGTGGAGCGATTGTTCACCCTGGTGGAAACCGGCGCCAACGAGGTGGCGGTCGTCTATCACAACGAGCGGGCGGTCGAGATCGTGGCTCCGTCGGAGCGCCGCCTCTACTGGAAGGGTCCGGTGTCCACCCGGCTCGAGCGGTTCGACCTCGATGAGGGCCTCGAAATCGACGGGCAGCTCGCCAAGCGACTGCGGCCGCTCGACTCGTTTCTCGGTCTTGGCCGGCAGACCCTGTATTCGCGTGAAGTCCCGGACGGGCACGTCGGGCTGCTGTATGTCGAGGGCAGGCTGACCGGTACGCTCGAGCCCGGGCTGCACGCGTTCTGGAACTGCGGCCCGAGCGTGAGGGTCGACGTCATGGACCTGCGGGTGAAAACGCTGGAGGTTCAGGGCCAGGAAATCCTGACCCGCGACAAGGTCAGCCTGCGCGTGAACCTCACCGCCACCTACCGCTATGTCGATGCGGAAAAGGCGGTGCGCGCGGCAAAGGACCCGCTCGATCACCTGTACAAGGAGATTCAGTTCGGCCTGCGCGCCGCGGTGGGAACCCGCACCCTGGATGCGCTGCTCGAAGACAAGGCGGCCATCGACCGGGCGGTTGCCGAGCGGGTCGTGGAGCGGTTCGCCGGTATTGGCATCGCCGTCGAAGGCGTCGGCGTGAAAGACATCATCCTGCCGGGCGACATGAAAGTGCTGCTCGGGAAGGTGGTCGAGGCCGAAAAAGCCGCCCAGGCGAACGTGATCCGCCGTCGTGAGGAAACGAACGCAACCCGTTCGCTGCTCAATACGGCCAAGGTCATGGAGAGCAACACGGTGGCGCTGCGCCTGAAGGAACTGGAGACGCTGGAGAAGATCACCGAGAAAGTCGGCAGTCTTTCCGTTTACGGAGGCCTTGATGGCGTACTCAACGAACTGGTTCGCCTGAAAGCCTGAACTCCGGTGGCCTTGGGATCGGGGCGAACGGCCTGCCGTTCGCCCCGTTTTACGTCCGCCGGCACAGCGGCGGCCCACCTCAAGACGTCAAAGGGAGGATTGCGGCCGCGTCCGAAACGCCAGATGAACGCGGGCCAGGCGAAACTGTCGACGACAATGCTCAGGTAGCTTCGGTGCGGGGCTTCTTCGCCTCACTGAACGGCTCGCCGATCATGCGATCCTTGTTCGAAGCGATATCGGAACTTCCTGAAGCGCCAAGATCGAAAACCACCGACCGCGTGCCTCTCCGGGAAAGCGCTTGCGCGACGGTCTCGCGCAAACGGTGTGCGCTGCCCCCAAAAAAATGGTCCGCGCCTGCGATGATGTGTAGCCGGGCATCATGCCAATCAGCGAGCTGATCGAGGTCGACGAAGTCGTCGCGGTCGCCTGCGAAAACGTCCACCGTCAAGGAAGCGGGCGGTTCGGGTACATCCATGGCCGCGGTCGGCGGAGCTACGAGCAATACCCGGCTTGAGTCAGGAGCTTGCGGCAGAGCCCTGCAAACTACATGGGCACCGAACGAATAGCCGCCGAGCCACAAGGATTGAACTTTCTGTTCCCCAGCCCAGTCGACGACGGCAAGCAGATCCTCCGTTTCGCCGCGTCCTCCGTCGAAGTCGCCTTCGCTTGCCCCCACGCCGCGAAAGTTGAACTTGAGGCAATTGATGTTCAGCTCGCCGAGAGTCTGACCGACCAGGTCGAGCACCGCATCGTGCATGCTGCCGCCGTACAGGGGATGGGGGTGGCAGAGGATTGCAAGTTCGCCGCCGGCAATGAGGGGCGTTCGCAGCATTGCCTGCAGGGCACCGGTCGGCCCTGAAATCGAGAGGGGTTCCATGGGCCGAGAATACAGGATTCGGCAGCAAGGAGCCTGCGGCGCTGGCAGTTTCCGGTTTTGCGAAAGCCTATGTTGCAGGCTCCAGGCGTGCGGCAGCGCTCTTGAGTGCCGCGATGAAATCCTCACCTTCCTCGACACTCAGGAGCAGCGCCGTGCGCCTGTCTAGCGGAACATAGGCGACGCTTGACCTTGTCGTTAACGCGAGCCGGGCACGGTGCCCGTTGTTCAGCCTGAAATGGCCCAACTGGTAGCCGGGAATTCCCAGCCCGTTGGTGCGGATCGCCGGTTTGAATTCGCGGTTTTCCGTGAGTTCGAGAAGCCTCGCGCCTTCTGCGTCGATCGAGTTCAGCGGGACCGTCGCGGCGTAGATCGGCACCTGCAGACGGACCGAGTCGTTCCCGATGGTGACGGTCGAACGGAAAGCGCCCCACAGGAAGTAGACGAACAGGCCCGCCAACGCAACGACGAGCACCACCGATCCTCCCACGCTCCAGGCCATCCAGGTTTCGGAGGTCTCGACATTGAACAGGCGAACGCCAATCGCCAGGCAACCGAGTGCGATTGCGGCAAGTATCAGCGTGGCCATCGTTTGTGGGGGTGTTATGGCATACGACATGTTAGACCCTGGGAGCCGGTCCGGCGGTGTGTCGGGCGGTCGATTGACGTGCCGAATTGCACGGCCTTAATATAACGCCTGTTATGTTTACGCCCCTTGCACATGAAACTCGACATCTTCACTGAACTCCAGAAGCGCGATTGTGACGCCAACGGCGGGTTTCCTCAATTGTTCGAGGAAACCGTGGCACAGGCGCAGGCGGCGGACCGGGCCGGTTTCAATTGCTGGTGGCAGGTCGAGCATCACTGCACGCCGGAATTCAGTTACAGCTCCTGCCCGGAAATGGTGCTGCAGGCCATTGCCGCCGGCACGGAGAGGTTGCGCCTCGGCCATGCCGGCGTGCTGGCGCCGTTCAAGATCAACCATCCCCTGCGCGCGGCGGAGCGGGCCGCGTTGCTGGACAACCTGAGCGGTGGCCGGCTCGAGGTGGGCCTCGCCAGGTCCGGGGGCAGGGAGTGGGAGACCTTCAATGTCTCGGAGGAGTCCTCCGTGGACGACCTCGTGGAACTGACGGAAATGCTGCCCCGCGCGTGGCAGGACGAGGCGTTCAGTTGGAACGGCAGGCACTGGACCGTTCCGGAGCGAACGGTGCTGCCGAAACCCGTCCAGCAACCGCATCCACCGTTATGGCATACCTGCTCGAGCCCGCCGTCCTTCGAGCGGGCCGGGCAGATGGGCGTGGGCGTGCTCGCCACCACGCTGTTCGCGCCGATCGATGCGCTGGAGTCCATGACGCAGGCCTATCGCGCGGCCATCGCGGCGTTCGAACCCAACGGGCGAACCGTCAACGAGCAGACGGCGGTGGCCACCTTCGTTCATGTCGACAGGAGCGAGAAGAAGGCGGTGATGAGTGGGGCGCCCCGGTCCGCGCTCTGGTATGTCAGTTCCGCGCCGCGGGTATTCAACGTGCCGAGAGAGATCTTCTATCAGGCCATTCGCGGGCAGACGGACCCCCGTTCGCGTCCGTCCACCGTCGCCCTGACGGAGCTTGAGGTGCCGGACCCGACCGACACGTCCGATCCGAACCCGGTGGTCAGCCTGATGAAGCGGGAGTTCGCGGGGGAAGAAATCTCCAACGAGGAGATCTTCGAGACCATCCGCCACATCGATTCGGTCATCGTCGGCGACGTGCGCACCTGCATGCGGAAGATGGAGGGGTTCCGGGACATCGGCATGGACCGCCTGATGTGCCTGGTGCAGATGGGCGAAGTTCCCCATGCAGCGGTGATGGACACCATCGCCCTGATCGGCGAGAAGTGCATTCCACACTTCGATGAGACGGCGCGGTAGGCCGCAGGCAACCATGGCAAACGACGTAACCCCACGATATTGCGAGTCCCTCTGGGAACGGGTCTGCAACTGGAAGCGGTGGGGCGACGACGACCAGGCGGGCGCGCTCAACCTGATTACCCCCGAGAAACGCGTGGCGGCGAGCAGGCTCGTCTCCGAAGGCATCCCGGTCGGCCTCGGCAACCCCTGGCCGACCGCGCCCGGCCCGCACAACGGCTGGCCGGCGGAACACCGCATGATACGGGCCGGAGACGACCCTCACTATCCGGGCGTACCCGGCCTCTGCGTGGCGCTCGACTATATCGGCGTGCAGCATCACGGCATCGCCTGTTCGCACATCGATGCGCTCTGCCACGTCTTTGTGCGCGAGCGGATGTACAACGGCTACCCGGCATCCGATGTCCGAAGCACCGGCGCGGTGCGCAACGACATGACGCCGATGGCGGACGGAATCGTCACCCGGGGCGTGCTGCTCGACCTGCCGTCGGCAGCGGAAACGCGAACCCTGGACGGGTTCCATCGGATTACGGCGGATGAATTGAGCCGCGCCGAAGAAGCAGGCGGCGTTCGCGTTGAACCCGGAGACGTACTGATCGTCCACAAGGGCCGCCAGAAAAGGGTAGCCGTTGAGGGCCACACGGACCCGAACGTCACCGGCATGCCCGGCCTGCACCCCGAATGCGCCCCCTGGCTCCATGAGCGGGGCGTGTCCATCCTCGGCAGCGACTACATGAACGACCCCCAACCCAACTGGGACTGTCCCGGGTGGCCCATACCCATCCATTACCTCGGCATCTGCGGCATGGGCATGGCCCTGCTGCACAATCTCGACACCGATGCGCTCGCGGAGCATTGCCGGCGGTTGAAGCGATACGAATTCCTGCTGACCATCGCGCCCCTGAAGATCCCCGGCGGCACCGGCTCGCCCCTGAATCCCGTCGCGCTGCTGTAGGCGCCCATGCCGAAGATCGTCGACCACGCCAGGCGCCGCCAGGACTTCATCGAAGCCGCCTGCGAGACCATTCTCGAACGCTCCCTGGAGGGCACGACGGTGCGTGCGGTTGCGGAGAGGGCGGGATACACCACCGGCGCGCTGGTCCACTACTTCGGAGACAAGGAAGAACTGATTCAGCAGGCGCTCAACCACTTCGGCGATCAGGTCCGCGCGGGCATGGTGGATACGAAGCGAACCAGCCGCGGGCGGGCGGCGCTGCGCCTACTCATGCTGCAGGCACTGCCTGCGGATCGCGCTTCAGCCGGACGCTGGCGTGCCTGGGTGGCCATGTGGCATCGCTCGGAAACGAGTGCAGACATGCGCAGGGAAGAGCGGAGGCGTTACCGGGAATGGCTCGGCAGGATCGGTGAGACCCTCGAGGAATCCGTCGAAGACGGGGAACTGCCGGATTCGATCCGGATCGAAGAGGAGGCGCGTGCGATCGCGGCGCTGGTGGACGGCGCCGGAGTGCAGTACCTGATGGCCGGCGCCAGGGGCTCGCAAAAGCGGGTAGCCGGCCTGGTGGATCGTTATCTGGAACGGTTGTACGGGTGTACCCACAAATCAGGCGATTCCGCCGAACGACGGCTAAAGGGTCGTCGGGCGCCAAGTTGATCGAATACGCAGATTCCTCCGCGAGTCGGGGGCCAAGTAGACGTTATATAACAAGTGTTATATAAACCTGTTGCAGGAAGAGGAGAGAGAACATGATGCAAATCATCGTTCGGGCATTGCCCGCATTGCTCACGGCCGTGGTCCTGGCGGCGAATACCGCCCATGGGCAGGTCATCGAAGAGGTGCTGGTCACCGCGGAGAAACGTGCCGGTACGGTGCAGGAAACCTCCATCGCCATCACCGCGTACGGCAGCGAGGAACTGGATCTCCGGGGTATCGAAGAACTGGAGGACCTGCAGTTCTCCGCGCCCAACCTGGTCATCAGCCACAACTCCCAGTCGCCGGTCACCTACGCCTATATCCGCGGCATCGGTTCGGACCAACTGGTTGCGGGTTTCGACCCGGGCGTCGCCTATCACGTCGACGGCATCTACGTGGGTCAGCCGTCGGCGATGCCGGGCGACATGTGGGACCTGGAACGGGTGGAGGTGCTGCGCGGACCGCAAGGCACGCTCTACGGACGCAACACCACCGGCGGGTCGATCAACGTGATCACCCGGGACCCGAGTGCGGAACCGGATGCGAACATCGACGTCACCATCGGCAACTACGGCCGTCAGCGCGTCCGGGCGGCCTTCGGCGGCGGTTTCGCCGACGGGGTCTCCGGCCGCCTGTCGTTCATCAGCGACAGCGACAACGGCTACCAGCAGAACTCCGCCGGTGATGACGGCGACCAGACCGACTACACCTCCGTGCGGGGCAAGCTCAAGTTCGACCTCGGCGAGAGCGCCGACATCGTGCTGACCGCCCAGTTGTTCGACAGCGAGGGCCGCCAGTCGCAGAAACGGCGGGAACCGTTCGGGCCCGTTGATTTCGGCGGGGGATTCGTCATCAACGTCTACGAAGGGGCGACACCCAATCCCACCGATCCGCGCAAGGTCGCGAAGAACCATCCCGAAAACCTCGATCTGGATAACCGCTATTTTTCGGGGAAGCTGACCTGGGATCTCGGCTTCGCGGAACTGGTGGCCACCACCGGCTACATCGACAACGAGTGGTATCAGGACACCGACATCGACATGTCCGACAACGCCGTGCAATTCCAGGAATGGCACATGGAAACCGACCAGTTCACCCAGGAAGTGCAGCTCGTCTCCACCGCGGAGGGACCGTTGGAATGGATTCTGGGCGCCTTCTACTTCGATGAGGACCTGGAGACGGACTATTTCTTCGAGGACAGCTCCATCGCCGGCTTCGTCTTCATGAACGGCGGCGCGCTCGAAACGGAGTCTGTGGCCCTCTACGGCCAGGCGTCCTACGACTTCCGGGATGCCGGCGGCGCACCGTTCCGGATCGTCGGCGGCCTGCGCTGGACCCAGGACGAGAAGTGGATCGACGAGTTCCAGCAGATCCCGGCGTTCGGCGTGGACCTCGCGGCCGTGATGGAGGAGAAGTGGGACGAGATCAGCGGCAAGGTCGGCATCGACTGGTTCTTCGCCGAGGACGCCATGGCGTACCTCAGCTATTCGCATGGGTACAAGGGCGGCGGCTTCTCGATCGGGCAGTTCGACGTGTTCGACCCGGAGATCGTCGATTCCTTCGAACTGGGTCTCAAGAGCCAGTTCCTCGAAGACCGCGCCCAGGTCAACGTCTCCGCCTTCTACAACGACTACCAGGACCTGCAGGTCAACTTCCTGCTGTTCACCCTGTTCACCACCGACAACGCCGCCGAGGCGACGATTCAGGGGATCGAGGTGGAAGGCACCTTCATCCCGGTGGACAATCTGCAGTTGAACGCCGCGGTCACCTGGCTCGACGCCGAGTTCGACCGCTACCAGTTCTCGCCCACCATCTCGCTCGACGGCACTACGCTGAACCGGGCGCCGGAGTTCACCACCGCCCTGACGGCCCAGTACGACTGGCTTCTGGCGAACGGCACCGCCGTTACGGCTCGCATGGACTTCTACTGGCAGGACGATGTGTATTACCGGGTACAGAACATCGACCGGCACAAGGGGGACGATTTCCACACCCTGGACCTCCGGCTGATGTGGACGGGCGCCGGCGACCGATGGGTGGTGGACCTGTTCGCGAAGAACGTGACCGACGAGGACAACCAGCGCGGCCTGACCGTGTCCGACGGCCTGTCCACCGGCAGCAACAGCTTCGTGACCTATTACCCGCCGCGCACCTACGGTGTGCGGGTCGGCTGGCGCTGGAGCGGGTGACGATGGCTGAGCAAGGCAACTGGCGCGCGCGCTCCATTTTCCATTTCATCCTGCCGTGCACCAACGTCGAGCGGTCCATGGCGTTCTACGCGCACTTCGGGTTCGAGCCCATCAAGGACAACCGCGAAGTCCAATGGCCGGACTATGTGGGCGACAATTTCAACATGATTCCCGGCGCCCAGGGCCGGGCCGTTCAACTGGTGCTGCCCCACGACGACGAATTGCAGACCCGCATCGACCTCATCGAGTGGGTGAAGCCCCGCTGGCGCAACCCCAACGACGGCAAGCCGCTCGATGAACGTATTCCTCGCGTGATGGCGCTGCTTACGGAAAACGTCCATGCCGCTGCCGCAGACCTCGAGAGCCGGGGCTTCAAGCCAATCAACCCCGTGCGTGACCCCGATCCGGTCATCGGCGTCCAGGGCGTCGTCTGTTTCGAAGACCCGGACGGGCACATCGTGGAGCTGATCGAGTATTTCGGCGACCAGTTGGGCAGCCGCACCGACGACTTGCCGAGACGGGAAGGGTGAAGCGGAAATCTATCCGCCGGAACGGCCGATTCGCGACTGCCGGTTCGAGATCAGGAACGACAACTCACTCTTCGACCAACGAGTCGCGAAAGGTGGCAGTGCAATGGTTGAACATGGGGCTCACACCTCCCGGTACCGCGATGGTCATCGTTGGCGGCGCTTCAGGCGACCCTCTTCGTCGATTACCGTGACGCTGGCCGGGTAGGCATCTCCCCAGCGCCACATTACGAGGTTCAGGTCTTCCTTGCCGGCCCCGATGGCGAAGCTGCAGACGAGCATGCCCACGTAGCCGGCTGCGACCAATCGTTCGGCGAGACGTTGGGACGCGGCGATACCCCGTTCGAGCATGTCGACTTCCCACGTGGGACAGGCCAGATCGGCTTCGAGCACTTGATGTTCCCGCAGTCGCGCCGGATCGGCGGCATCGAAGACGGGCTCCGCATCGACCTCGTAAGCGCAGAGCGTGAGTGGCTGCATGGGTCTGCCCAGTGGCGTGGCCTCGCGTATTGCGGTGATCTGTGAAACGGAAAAGTAGAGGGCGGGTTGGCCTCGCCTGTTGAAGCGTCCGCCGTAACGGCGCGCGCCCTCGCCTGAGAGCGGCGTCCACGCCCATTCGGGGTTGTGGGCGCGGTAGACCGTCCCGCGAAGGCGCATGCCGGCGACGGCCGTCAGGCATACCCGCCCGCAGCGACGCGGTCCAGGTAGGCGTGAACGTGCTCGCTCTTGCCGTCGCGCACCAGCATATGTGGCGTCGCACCCCCGAAACCGGGAAGCCTGGCACTGCGGAACCACGCGTAGGCGGCAATCGGCGAATCGAGTTCCGGTTCGATGCGGTTCATGATTTCCACCATCTGGCGCAGCCGAGTCTGGGACTTGCGTGCGCGGATTCTCGCGGTGCGGGTGAACGCATCGTTGGCGAGTCCGAGCGTACCGGCGAGTTCGCGCTTGGTCGTGCGGAGTTCGTGGGCGATCAGTGCCGGCGAAAAGACTTGATTTTCTACTAGCTTGTCAACCTGCATCGAGCAACAATCACACCTTCTTTAGCGCATTATAGCGTGATGAAAAGCGTGATGTAACCAAGGCTGAGCGGTAAATCTAACCGCCGGGCCGTTTGACTCGCGACTGCCGGTTCGCTCACAGGAACGACAACACCTCGCCCTTGAACGCCTCGGGGCAATCGTTCGATGTGGCCGTGCGGTCAATCACCGTTTCGACAGTCTTTGGAACGAAAAGTAAAGAAGCCCCGCAACCAGCAGGGAGTCGCATGCAGGGATTCGGGTCAGGGCGAACCAGTCACCCACCGTGACCGCGCCTGTGGCGGTAGCCAGCAGCCAGGCTGCGAACGCGGCCGGGTTAAAAGGGGCAACGTCCACCGCGCGCCTTTCCGCGAAAAAGCCCCGACCCCGCACGACGAAGTAATCGACGAGGTAAATGCCGGCCACCGGAGGAATGGCGATGCCCAGGGCGAGCAGAAACGGCATGAAGTAGTCGGTGATCCCGCCGATCGCCACCAGGGTGCCGACGATGCCTGCCGCCACCGTGATCTTCCACTTCGCGACCCGTTCGACCACCGCGGCCAGGCCGAGCGAGGTGGAGTACAGGTTGTTCGCGTTGCTCGTCCAGGTGGCGAATACGATCACGAACAGCGCCGGTGCGCCCAGGCCCAGCTTCACCATGATTGCCACCAGGTCGTCGTCGTTCGCCGCGACGCTCGGTACCGCCGATGCGGCCAGCACGAAAGGCAGGCCGACACCCAGGGCGGCGACAATCGCCAGTACGCCCTGGCGAACCGATCGCGCGTAGCGGCACAGATCGGGTACCAGTACGACACCCACGATATAGGTGCCCACGACCATTGAGACGGCTACGCCAAGGTCGATATCGCCCGGGTTCTGGCCGGATTGGCCGTTGACGTCTTCGACAGTCCGCGCCACAAGCACCAGCAGGAACGTGACGAGCAGGGGGACGGCGATTACCGACAGGAGATCGAGCGCCCTGAAGCCGAAAACGGTAACCGCAATCATCAGCGAGCTGCCGACGACGATGCCTGTCACGGTGTTCAGGTGAACGTCGTGGATGTCCATTGCCGCGGCACGAAGCGCATCGCCGAACAGTGCCGCGGTGACGCCGTACCAGCCGAACAGCGTCAGAGCGAGGAGTGCACTTACCAGCTTGGCGCCGCTTCGCCCAAAGGAAAACTCGAGGATCTTGTAAGTCGACAGGCGCGCGTCCGCCGCAACCATGGCGGTCAGGGAACCAGCCACCATCAGGATCAGGCCGCCGGCGACAAAGGCCTGCAGGGCGTTGCCCACACCCAGGGCAAGCCCCATGCGCGATCCCGTGAGCATCAGCGGCAGGGTAATCGCAAAGCCCACGATCACCATCGCCACGCGCCACCCGCTGACTCCCTCGCCTTGAGGGACCGGGCCGCGTGCGTGGTCGTCGGTCAGGCGGGCGAGGGACGGCATCGATATTCGTAAAAGGGACGATAGGCGACGTCGATCGAGAATGCGGACGGCCCGAAGGTCGCCAGGGCTTCCGGTGTCGTCATGACGCCAGGCACGGTGAGAGCGAGAACCTTCACGCGCTGGCCGTACTTCACCCGCTCCGCGGTCACGGGCTCTGCACTTTCCCGATCCAATATCGCGATAATGTCGGGCACGACGGCAACGACCTTGCCGTCCCGGTAAGCCACCGTGTTCTCGTTCTGGTAGTGAACCTCGAATGCGCCCCCGTCACCGTTGAGCCCGCGCAGGCTGACCGCTCCGACGTTGAAGCCGCCCCGGGTCTCCCGGCACACGTCGACAACCTTGCCGTCGAAGAGGATTCCGCATTTTCGTCCGGGCTGGGATTTCTCGAGTTCCACGAACAGCGACGCGAACGGATCGAGGCCGGCGGCTCCCGCGCCGCCGATGCTGCGCCCGATCGCCAGCGCCAGCCCGAGAGTTTCGGGAACGCAGGTGCGCCTGGCCTCGGAACCCGACATCGGATAGAGCGCGATCTGCGCCATGCCGCCCATCCGGGTGACCACACTGCGCGCGAGGTCCTCTCCCTGCTTGTTGTCGTCTGACTGCACGATGACGATGTCGTTGCGCTCGTTGGTGACCACGATCGGGGAAATGGGGCATCCGCCGACGCCGAAAGTCACCATCTGGATCTCCGGAAACGCGCGTCCCATACCGTCGGCATCGACCACCGGCAGACCGAGATGAGATGCCAGTACAAGTGGCACCGTTGCGTTGATGCCGCCGATCTCGAGGGGAATGATCGCGGACACCTCGCGCTCTACCTGCGCTTCGAGCTCCTGCAGCGCCAGTGCCAGGGCATCGATGCTCGGCAGTTTCTCCGTCATTACCGTGGGTGCCCCCATGCACGCCACGGAAGCGACCAGATCGTCGTCCCGGAGACTGGCCGGGGGTATGATGGAGAGCTTGCGGCCTTGGGCAAAGAGTTGTTGCAGCATCAGGTGCCCGATGTATGGATCGCCGCCACCACCGGCGCCAAGCATCGCGGCGCCGCGAACGTAGTCGGCAAGGTCTCCGGATTCCAGGTGCAAAACTCTCTCCCGTCCGGCTAGTGCCTTGGCCGGGGGGCGCCGTCTTGGCGCATCGCTTGCGCGGTTTCCGCACGCTGCGCACGCAGATCGCTTACGGCCTTGATACGAATCCTGACGGAATCGTTGCCGCTGTAGGCCATGGGAACCTCCTCGAAATCGACGATTTCCACCGCTTCCCCATCGCCTCCGGCTTCGGCCACGCGCCGGGTTGCCTCGCCCGTGGCCATTGCCACCGCCTCCGAGCGGGGCGTGTCGCGGTAGCAGAATACCCTGTCAACGAGACCGCCCACCTGAGCCATGGCCGCCCCGATGGCGTTCGCCTCGCCGGGGCGCTCCGGCACGACGATGCGCTCGGCGCCGCGCAGGTCGTCGGTTACCAGTATGGAGCCGCCCCCGACCAGCACCACGGGCACATCGTCCGCCGATGTCTTGACGGTGTCGATAACGTCTTCGACCATGGCGTTCATCCGTGCAAGCACCCTGTCCACGAAGGCGGAGCCAAGTTTGCGGACGCGCCGGCGGTCGCCGATGTCGACATGCCCCGCGGCGACGACGATATCTGTGGCGGTCAGGGTGTCGCCGCCGAATATCCTGGCTTTTTCCGGGAGGCGGAAACCGACGGATTCGGGACCGATACGCAGGCCGTGGCTGTCGGTGACGATACTGCCCCCGCCCAAACCGATTGCGACCACGTCCGGCATGCGGAAATTGGTGCGCACCCCACCGATATCGACCGGCAGCGACGACTCGCGGGGATAGCCTTCGACCAGGGCGCCCACGTCCGTGGTGGTTCCGCCGATATCGACCACGATGCCGTTTCGCACCCCGGAGAGCCAGGCGGCGCCGCGCATGCTGTTTGTGGGGCCGGAGGAGAAGGTCATGACCGGATAGCGCTCGGCGAAATCCGCCTGCATCAGCGTGCCGTCGTTCTGGCTCAGGTAGAACGGAGCGTCGATACCGAGACCGAGCAACGCTTCGCGAATGGCCCGGGTCACCTGGCTGGACAGGTCGGCGAGGGCCGCGTTCATGATCGTCGCGTTCTCCCGTTCAATCAGCCCGATCCTGCCGATGTCGCTCGACAGGGTTATTGCCGCCTCCGGTATCTCGTCAAGCACGACTTTCGCGGCTGAACGCTCCATGTCGCTGTTCATCGGCGAACATATTGACGATATGGCTACGGCACGCAGGCCTTGCGCCCGAAGCGAACGGGCCGCATGGCGTACCGCCGATGCATCGAACGGCGCGATTTCGCGGCCGTCGAATTCATAGCCCCCGGGAACGAGGTGAACACCGCTACCCATGCGGCGGCGCAATTCATCCGGCCACCCCGCCATGGGCGCCAGATCCCTCGCAGCGGGCAGGCAGAGGCGAATGACGCCCACCTCGTTCAACCGTTTGCGTTCGACGAACGCATTGGTGAAGTGGGTGGTGCCGATCACCACCGCCTCGATGAGGTCGCGAAAGTTGGTTCCCGTTGCGAGCACCTTGCGAATCGCGTCGTCGATTCCGCCCCCGACATCCGCCGTCGTGGGTGTTTTCACCGATGCAACCACGCCGCGTTCGCCGAGCAGCGCCGCGTCCGTATTGGTACCTCCTACGTCAACCCCGAGCCGCACCTGCGTTTCTCGACCGATATCGACACTCGCAGTATGCAAACCCGGTCCGGACATCCAACTGTTCAAACGGCTAGCTGCGCCGAAAAGTTGGCCAGTAGCCTTCGTACGCGTGATCCGCAACTAGAGGAAATCGTGCTCCCTCGCTATGGCAACCGCCATGATCCGGCTGCGGGCGCCGAGCTTCCGGTAGATGTTGCTCAAGTGATACTTGACCGTGGCGACGGATACGTTCAGGCGACGGGCTATGATCTTGCTGGGATTGCCGCAGGCCGCATGTTTCAGTACTTCCAGTTCCTTGTGGGTGAGAATGTTGGATGCGGCGGCGGGACGGTTCCCGTCGTCCGGCTGTCTGAGCCCGGCGACCAGCCTCGCGAGAAAGGCAACCGTCTCTTTGCTCATCGAGGCGACGCCGATATGGCGAATGGTCTCATCGAGCATACGGGCCATGAGCCTGCCCTCTCGGGCGAATACCTGATGAAACCCCTCCGGGACGGCGACGTCGAGTGCATTCCGTAATGCCTCGACGCAGGGGCCGCGCCGGCCCCGTTCGTACTCGGCCATGGCCAGCACTACGGACAGTTCCATGGCCACACGCCGTCGACCGCTGGCTTCGGCAGCTTCGACATAGCGGTAAAGAGGATCCAGGATTTCCCCTATGGCGCCCCGGTAGATGGCGAGCCGGGCCAGCACCACCGCTTTGCGCACGCGCTCCTGCCAACCTTCCTCCTCAAGCCGGGGCAACGAATCGACCGCCAGGCCGTGGAACCGGGTGAGGCGAACCGCGTCGTCCAGACGGCCGCACAGGGTATGCAGCTCGATCCGGAACAGGGTCGCGAGCCGCGCGAGCCGCGGCAGGGAACGTTCCCGGGCGATCCGCATTGCTCCCTCGACGTGCTGCGTTGCCACCTCGACGCCGTCGTTGAGCCGGGACAACTCGATAGCGGCGCGGAAACCCTGCACGAAAACCTCGACCCAACCCTCGGCTTTCTCTGCCGTGGCCAGTGCATCGAACAGGCCTTCCGCGGCCCGGCCCGTCTCGCCCCGCTCAAGCAGTACGGCGCTCTCGACGATACGTATGATGCCGATCAGCCCCGAGTCGTTCGAGAATTCGCGGCTTGCCCGTCCGGCGGCGTTTCCGATCGTCCGTGCGGCATCCTCGAGGCGGCCGTCGAGCAGGCTGACCAGCGCCCGGTGCAGCAGCATCCACACCTGACCGTATTCCGAGCCGACCCGCCGATAGTGGAAGTCCGCCGCCTCGCTGGCCGCCAGGGCGGAATCGAAGTTGCCCTTGCGCGTATGCATGATGCAGAGCAGGTTGTTCACCCAACCCTGGAACCAGTGGTCGACGCTGGCGACGTCCCTTGCAACGGATTCGATACGCTCGATTTCGGTGCGGTCGAAATCCTTGTCCTCGTAGACTTCGGCGAGCATCATGCCGACAAACAGCGACTCCTTTTCGGTGTCGGAACAGGCTCTGTTGCGCGAGTCGGGCCGCAAGGCGCCGTTGTCGAAGTACTGGTCGTACTGACTACGCGCGATGGGGACTTCTCCCTGTTTCGCCAGTAGCCAGATCTGCGCCAGATGCAGGCGTGGGTGGGTATAGACCACCTCAGGCGACAGCGTGCGCAACAGCCGTCGCAGTACTGGCATTCCCCTGGTCAATCCAATCCGGACGCCCCCTTCGGACTCGATCAATGCCGCGATGCGTTCGCTGTCCCGTGCCTGCGCCGCGTGCATCACCGCGCTTTCAAGTTCGCGCTGTTCCGCGTACCAATTGCACGCGCGGATATGCAACTCCGCAACGTACGGGGCACCCCGGCTGGCGAGCTGGCCCTGCAGTATTTCACGGAACAACGGGTGGTAGCGAAACCATCCGCCGCGGCCCTGCAACGGGACGATGAGGGCGTCCAGGGCGGCAAGCCGGTCGATGAGGGCCCAGCAATCGTCACGGCCGGTGAGGCGGTTGGCGACATCACCGTTCACACGCTCGAGGATCGAAGTGTCCAGTAACAGGCCGGCAACTTCGGGAGGAAGCTTGCGAATCACTTCCCCGGTGAGATATTCGGTGATTCCCGCGGCGTCGGCATCGAGTTCGGGGTGATGTTCCGGGTCTGCGCCTTCGCGCAGCCAGAGCTTGGCCAGTTGCAGTGCCATGGGCCAACCCCCCGACTGCCGGTACAGGGTGCTTGCCGCGCAAGCCAGTCCGCTGGTCGCAAACAGCGCATGGCATTCGTCTTCCGAGAAACGAAGCGTCGATGCGTCGATGGAAGCGAGCAGGCCCTGACATTGGAAATAAGGCAGGGAGAGCGCGGGCCTGGCCCGGCTGCTGATCGCGATGGTGACAGGGCCGTCGAGTGCCTTGACGAGCTCGTTGAGGATGCGGTCGTTCCTGGCGGACTCCGCCAGGTGGTAGTCGTCGATGATGAGCACCAACCGTTCTCCCGCTGTCAGGCGCGCGATGATTGCGTCGATGTCGGCCTGGAGGCTCCGTTTCCGGAAAGAACGGCCAGCGAAACCGCTCAGTGGATAGGCGTCGTTGCGGGCCGCGGCAATGGAGCACTGCAGGTGATACAGGAATCGGTGGGAATCGCTGTCTTCATGGCCGACGCTCAACCAGCAGACCGGCACGCCACGCGCCTGCAGACGGTTCGCCCACTGATACAGCGCCGTTGTCTTGCCGAACCCCGCGGGTGCATGCACGAGCATCAGCCGGTGCGCCCCGGCACGGTCGAGTTGTGCGGCGAGCCCCGGGCGTTCAACAAGGTCGATACTGTAGTGCGGCGGCCGCAGATGTGACGACAGATAGAGGATGTTCTCTTCCGAATCGGTGCCGTGCTGCGCGGGAGCCATCGCCATGGGCTAAGCATACCTGCCGATTGACAGCGAGTCGGGGGCTCCGGATGGTCCTATGGCCGGGCTGATTGATGCCGGCTTCAATCTTGAGAGCCGGCCCTCCGGAATGTGGGGAATATGCCGTCGATCGCCGGGTTCGGGATTGGCCCCCTGGCCGGCGATCGTCAGAAGCGAGTTACAGCCGGACCTCGAATTCCATACCATAGGTTCTTGGCCGACCGGGCAGGTAGTTGCCCTGCGCACCGGAATACGCGTAGTTGGAGTAGTTGCGCTCATTGGTGACATTGTCAGAAAAGGCCACGACGCTCCAGCTTTCGCTGCGCAATCCCAGCCGCAAGCCCAGGTAGCCGCTCGCTCCCGCGTTTTCAATGTAGTTCTCCGTATCGAAATACATCTTGTCAACGTAGCGGTAAGCGGCCCGGGCAAACAGGCTGGTGCTGCCGAATACGGGCTGTTCGTAGGTAAGCGAGAGGTTGAAACTCGCTTCCGGCGTATCCGGCAGGGTGTTGCCGTCGTTGTTCACGGTCAGCGCCACCGCCCCGGTTTTGACATCACGGTACTCCGTCAGTTCCTCGGAGGTGATTTCGGCGTTCATGATTCCCAGGCTGCCGGAAACCGTGAAGAAGTCGGTCAGCAGGGCGCGAAACTCAATTTCAAGGCCGGTCACCCGGGCCTTGTCATAGGTCGTCATGCTCTGTAGCGCGGCGCCATAGAAGTAGTGATGCCTGTTCTCGACATCGCTTGAGAATGCGCCGGCGTTCAACAGGGCGCGGTTGTTCCAGAACGTGCTTTTGACCCCGATCTCGACGGTGTCCGCAATCTCGGGATCGATGAAACGCGGCAATCCCCCGGCGAAGGCCGAAGTGGGGTTGGGCACCCCGGACCGGAATCCGCGCGCCAGGTCGACATAGAGCATCACGTTGTCCCTGAGGGAGTAGGCGAGGTTGACCTTGGGCTGGAACTTGTCGAACGATGCGGAAGCGCTGGCGTCGGGTATGTTGATGAGGTTCGGGTCCTCACCGACGTAGCCCGTGTCGATGTCGACCTGGTCCCAGCGGGCGGCCGCCGTGAGCACAAGCCGGTCGGTCAGGTCAAAGTTGGTGCTCAGGAACACGCCGATGGCTTCGCTTTCGATGACATCCCTGGTATCGGTCAGAACGAAATTTCCGGGTTGTGCCATGCTGTCGGCGATCGATCTCGGGCCAACCGTAAAGTCACCAAGCACGACAAGCACCTGATTGAATATCTCGCGTTCCTGGTAGAAGGCGCCGGCCACCCACCGGAAACGGCCGGCCGAATCGGAGGCGAAGCGGAACTCCTGATTGAACACCTCCGCATCGAAACGCACATCTTGAAGCAGGACGTCGATCGGTTGAAAATCGAGGTCGCCGTAATCGTATTGCCGGCTGTCGTTGTAACCCGTAACCGAGGTGAAAACCCTGCCGTCGAACTGGTATTCGAGCTTGAGCGATGCAGTGGTGACGTCTCTCTCTTCCTCGGTCTGGACGTTGCTGTGGTTTTCGAAAGTGCTGTGGGAGAGGTCGCTGCCGAGCCGCCCGAGAGGCCCGCCGAACAGCAAATCGATCTCGGGGACCGGGTCGGGCAACAGCGGCAGCGATTCGTAGAATGAAGCGCCCGCCTCGGTGTCGGTGATCGATGCCCGGACATCGACCCTCAACCTTTCCAGATCGAAGAACAGCCCCCCACGCAACACCGTTTCGTCCAGGGAGTCGAGGAGGTCGCCCGTCAGGCTGTTTCTGATGTAGCCGTCGCGGTTCTGATGCACGCCCGCGATACGATAATAGGCCTTGTCGTCGACGATGGGCCCCGAGACTCCCCCGACCAGGCGCCAGGCATCGTTGTTGCCGAGGCGGGCCTTGGCGAAGGCCTCCAGCCGGTTGGTCGGCTGCCTGGTGACGACGTTAATGGCGCCGCCGATGGCTCCGGCGCCGTACAGTGCGCCCTGGGGACCCTTGAGCACCTCGATGCGCTCGATGTCGAACAGGTCCTGGTTGATGAAATCCTGGGCCGGCGCCTGAACGCCGTCGAAATTCACGACGACCGGTGAATCTCCCTGCTGCGGCGCGGCAAGCCCCCTTGCGGACAGATTGACCACCCCCATCCGGTATGACTGGCGCAGCACCAGATTGGGAGTCAGGTCGGCGACATCCTTGATGCGCGTGATACCGGCGTCCTCGACCTGGGATTCCGAGAACACCGTGATGGACTCCGGGATGTCCTGAACGCTCTCGGCACGCTTCCTGGCGGTTACCAGAATCTCTTCGAGTTCGGGTTTCTGCGCATACACCGGCACACACAGCAGAACGGCCAGAACCGGCCCGACGACCCGCGCCGTCGTCCTGCTGTTCCACGCCCGATGACATTTCGACAACTCGATCATGGCTGCTCCGTCCTCTCCAAGACTGTTGCAATCGCTTGTGACCGGGAACTATGCAGGAGCCGAAAACCGCCGCACAACGACTCCGAAGGCTAGTGCCGGAAGAAATAAGGCTAGCAGCCTGTCGGACTTGGGGCTTTGCTGAAGCCAGCATGAGGCGTATTTG
>JAPPHD010000083.1 GCA_028821125.1 Gammaproteobacteria bacterium | reverse complement strand
CAAATACGCCTCATGCTGGCTTCAGCAAAGCCCCAAGTCCGACAGGCTGCTAGCCGCACCTATTCATGAATAATCTACTGCGGTCGCCAATAGCAGCGAAAACACAGGGCGTGCTCCCGCCGCGTGCTCAACGTGCTGAAAGCACGCCTGTGCGCGCTCTGGTCCGCGCCACCCTGCGTTTTCACTACTCTTGTCAACCTCGCTACGATCATTCATGAATAGGTGCGGCTCGCGGGGCCCCGCCCCAGGCTTACGGGCCGCCGGCCAACGGGTGCAATCTTGACGCAATTCGACAACCTTCATCCGCAATCGAGAGGTCCGGCCGGCACGATTGACGAGTCGTTCCGGCCGGCGACCCTTGCATTATAAAGCCACCGCTCCTCTCGACCTCGATGCGGCCCTGGCGCGCGTACTCGACCAGGTTGCCGCGTGCACGGAACCGGAACGCGTTGCGGTTCGGAACGCCCACGGCAGGGTGGCGGCCGAACCGATTCGCTCCGCCACCGACCTGCCCCCCTTCGCGGCTTCCGCAATGGACGGTTACGCCTTCCGCTGGCGGGCGGGCATCTCCTCTCTTGAGCTGGCCGGCGACAGCCTGGCCGGCCATCCTTTCGCGGGCAGCGTCCGGAAAGGCGAATGCGCGCGAATCATGACCGGCGCACCGCTGCCGGCGGACTGCGACACCGTGGTGGTGCAGGAAGACTGCGACCGCGACGGCACCGAAATTCGAATCCGGGAGGTGCCACGGCAAGGCGCCAACGTGCGCGAAGCGGGCGACGACCTGCGCCGCGGCGACGTGGTCGTGGCGGCCGGCAAGCGCATCGGCCCTTTCGATGTCGGCACGCTCGCCGCATGCGGCTGTGCCACTGCCCCCGTCCGGGCCCGGCCCCGGGTGGCCGTATTCTCCACCGGGGACGAACTGCAACAGCCCGGCACGGCGCTGGAGTTCGGCAACATCTACGATTCCAACCGGTTCGCCGTCGAGGCGCTGCTGACGCGCCTGCCCGTCGAGGTCGACAATCTCGGCGTGCTGGCCGACGACGCCCGCACCGTGGCGACGTCGTTGACCGCCGCCGGCGAATCCGCCGACCTCATCCTCACCAGCGGCGGGGTTTCCGTCGGCGATGCAGACCACGTCAAGAGTACCGTCGAGGCGCTCGGCGAACTGAGCTTCTGGCGCCTGAACCTCAAGCCCGGCAAACCCCTCGCATTCGGCCGCATCGGCGGGGCCTTTTTTCTCGGGCTGCCCGGCAACCCCGTTTCCACCATTGTCACCTACCTTCTGATCGCGAGGCCCGCCATCGAAAAACTGTGCGGCATGCAGCCGTCGCAACCCGTGACCGTCGGCGCCGGGCTGACGGAGCCGATCCGGCACAAACCGGGCCGGGAGGAGTATCAGCGGGGCATCGCCACCGGGGCGGGGGACGACATCCGGGTGAGGACCACCGGCGCCCAGGGCTCCAACCGGATGAGCACCTTTGCCGAGGCCAACTGCCTGATCAGGATTCCGAAGGGCAAGGGCAGCCTGAATTCCGGGGACCGCGTGGAGGTGTTGCTTTTCGAGGGGCTGTTATAGAAAGCGGGGCGAAAACTGCTAGAGAGTACCCGGGTAGCTCCCCAAGATCGGTCCGTGGGGCTCGTACCCCATTAGCTTGCGGATGTGGTCCGGGTAGGTGTCGGCAATCTCGCGCGGGATGGCGAGGTAGTGATTCTCTTCCTGGCGCAGCCAGCCCAGGGAGTAGGTGTTGATGAGCCCCATGCGCGGTTCATCCGTGCGGTTGGCGCCGCCGCCGTGCAGCACCGAGCCCAGGTAGAGCAGCAGCGAGCCTTTCGGCATCGTGGCCTGCGCCGTGGGCACGGGCTCTTCCAGAACGCTGCGCGACGGGCCCTGGTGGGACCCCGGCACGACGTGGGTGGCGCCGTTCTCCAGCGTGAAGTCGTCCAGCGCCCACATGGCGCTCACCTGCAACTCCATGCCCTGGATGCTGATCGGGTAGATGCCGTCGTCCCGGTGCAGGCGCTGGGCCGTCTCCCCGGGCAGGATCTCGATGGCGGTGCAGCTGCCGATGCGGTAGTTGATGCAATGCGGCAGGAGGATCTCATCGATTACCGCGAGGGTCAGCGGTTCGCCGATGAGGTCGGCCGACGCCCGGGAACGGCCCAGGATCTCACTCAGCCGCAGGGTCTTGTAGCCCTCGAAATCCGCGAAGTACTCGTGCCCGAACCGGTCGAAGTGGGGCCGGAGTTCCGCGGCGACCCGGTCCGCAAGTTCATCCGGCACGCACTTCTCGACGATGGCCGAACCGGTCTCGTTCAGGGCTGCCGCGATGTCGGCCACCGGATCGTCGCGGGTGAACCGGCGCATGCGCCCGCATCCGCCATTGGCCGACTCGATCAGCATGCCCAACTGCATGGCGACGCGCTGGCTGCCCACCAGGGCCAGGCGCCCGCGGTAGTAGGCCTGAACCGGATCGGTGCGGCCCCGGCAGATCTCCTCGAAGACATCGAGGCTCGTGGTCAGCACGTTGTCGGCGGGCGCGTCTTCGCGTGAGACTTTCGATCCATTGATGCAGACGACCCCGTCGCTGCCGAGATCGACCTTGAGCGTGGCGCTCAAGCCTTCCCCGGCAACCGATCGCTCGATGATCCCGACAAGTTCCTCGATGTGAATGCCCACGGCCGTTCTCCCTGAATTGCGGCACTCGTGCCGGGGCTGCTAGTCTGCGGGGCCACACCAGCCCAAGCACCCCGGGTGGCTCCCGCGATTGTACTGCATCGCTCCGGCGAACCGTCTGCCCGGGCAACGGGCCGGGCGCTCACCGGGAGGCGGCATCGAACATTGACGGACCGTGATGCAATCGTCATCGGCGCGGGCCACAACGGCCTCGCCTGCGCCGGCTACCTGGCCCGCTCGGGCCTGAGCGTCAAGGTACTCGAACGCCGCCCGGTGGTCGGCGGCGCCGCGGTCACCGAGGAATTCCACCCGGGCTTCCGGAATTCCGTCTACGCCTACGCGGTGAGCCTGCTGCACCCGGACGTCGTCCGCGACCTGGAACTGCACCGCCACGGGCTCGAGATCATCGAGCGGCCCGCCGGCACCATCAGCCTGCTGGAGGGCGACCACCTGCTCCTCTCCCGGGACCCGCACCAGGCGCGCCGGGAAATCGCCCGGTTCTCCCCCGCCGACGCCGCATGCTTCGACGAGTACGACGAGCACATCTCGGCCGTGGCCCTGACGCTGCGCGAACTCGCCGTGCACACGCCACCGGACCTCAGCGGCGGCTGGCGCAACGCCCTGCGGCTGCTGCGCACCGGCAATACCCTGAGAAAGCTCGGCCGCCGCCAGCGAACCGACCTGGCCGAACTCATGACGAAATCACTGGGAGACTACCTGGATAGCTGGTTCGAATCCGACGCCCTCAAAGGCATACTCGGCCTAGAATGCGTCATCGGCAACTTCGTCGACCCCTACCAGGCCGGAACGGCCTACGTCCTGCTGCACCACGCATTCGGAGAAGTGAACGGACGCACCGGCGCCTGGGGCCACGCCAAGGGCGGCATGGGCGCCATCACCCAAGCCATGGCAGCCTTCGCGCGGGAACAGGGCGCCGAGATCGAAACCGACGCTCCGGTACGGCAAATCCGCGTAAAGAACGGGCAAGCGCACGGCGTGATTACCGAAGACGGGCGCCTGCACGAAGCCAGGGTGATCGCCGCCAACCTGCACCCGCAGCTTCTGCTCACGAGGCTCCTGGACCCCGGGCTCCTCGAACCCGCCACGCGCCGCCGCATCCGGGCCTACCGCAGCCACTCCGCCACCTTCCGCATGAACGTGGCACTCGGCGAGCTGCCCCGCTTTGCCGGCGTGCCCGAACAGTCCGACGAGATATTCAAGGGCGCCATCGAGATCTGCCCCTCACTCGGCTACATGCGCCGCGCCTACGCGAGCGCACAAACCGCCGGCTGGTCCGACCACCCAATCATTTCGATGTGGCTCCCGTCCACCCAGGACGAATCCCTGGCACCGGCCGGCGGCCACGTCGCAAGCCTCTTCTGCCAGCATTTCCAGCGTCACCTGCCCGACGGCCGTTCCTGGGACGACGAGAAGGAAGGGGCGGCCGACCACATCATCGACACGGTCAACCGCCATGCCCCGAATTTCAGGGCTTCGATACTCGGCCGCCAGATCAAGACACCCCTCGACATCGAACGGGACCTCGGCATGGTCGGCGGCGACATCTTCCACGGCGCCCTGCACCTCGACCAGCTCTTCTCCCTCCGCCCACTGGCCGGCCACGCAGACTACCGGATGCCCGTAAAGAGCCTGTTCCTGTGCGGCTCCGGCGCCCACCCCGGCGGCGGCGTAACCGGCCTGCCCGGGCGCAATGCAGCCCATGAAATCCTGCGAACCCTGAGAACTTGATCCATACCGCGTGTAGCCCGCGAGCGATTGTTCCAGTTAGAGACTTACAACCTTCTGGACGCATGCCCACAGCAGGCGGGTAGACCCGTGATCGGGGTGCGCAAAGCGGCAGTGACACCGCGCTGAACCGGCCCGGAGCGCAGACGTCCTATGGGCTGGCATGCACGCGGCGTAAGGACGCGGTGGGTGATGTTGACAGACGTTGGGAGGTGCGCGATGATCACCAGCGAGTCGCATGACGCAAGTCTTGCTCTCACTCCGAGGCCCGCCCGATACGTGCGGGCTTTCGCGTATCCAGGGGCCATGATTTCGTGATTTACGTGGCATATCTCGACGAGTTCGGACACGTAGGACCCTACATTGGGCGGTCGGACCCCCGGCACAATACAAGCCCGGTCTTCGGATTCGCGGGTTTCATAATGCCAGCGGACGCGGTGCGCGGATTCGGGACGTGGTTCTTCAAGCGCAAGGCTGAACTGTTCGCAAGGCCAATGAAACAGTCGCCTAAGCATCCGGCAACCTGGGAAAGGAAGGGGTCGCAGCTATTCAGGGCTGCGGCGGTGCAGAACAAGCGGAATGTGCGCGAAATTCCAGGGAGGATGTTCCGGGAAATCAAGCGGCTCAAGGGAAAAGTGTTCTACGTCGGGATCCAAAAAACGGCGAGTCCGTCGGAGCATCGAGTACACGGGCTGTACTCGGGGATGTTGCGGGAGGCCATCTGGAGGCTCGACCAGTTCTGTGGAGCGGAGGGTGGATCGAATGCCAGATTCTTCCTCGCGTTGGACGAGTACAGTGGGCGGCAGGAACTGTTGACACAGGTCTCGCGGGACATGTACGGCGGCCAAGATCCGCGGCGGGCGTTGATTGAGCCACCGTTCCATCTGGAGAGTCATCGCTACCAGACCGTGCAGACCGCGGATTGGATCGCGGCGCTGGTGGGACGCTTGGGCGCGTACTGGGTTGAACCCGCCGTGTGGCCGGAAAACAACGTGTTCGAGCGCTACTACGGGGACCGGCTGAGGGAGGTTCAAGTGAGAAGCGGGATTCGCCGGGAGAACACCGGCGAGCCAGGGCGCTGCCGCGCAGGAACTGTTTGGCTGTAGGATGAGAGTCGGTGCACGGTGTGCCGGGTCGAGGACGCCCGATTAGGAGGAATTACCATAATCCGTGCGGTCAAGCTTGGGGATTCGGCGTCCGGGTTTGTGTTGGCGCGCTCCCGCTACTGCATCCCTACACCACCACCGGGGACACGAACCAAACCTTCCGGCGCCGAAGGTCATTGGCTTGTTGTGTCATAAACCGTGCCGACGGGAATACTCGGTGAGTCGTCTATAGCGCTGGTCCGTCGCGAGATTCGGCTCCGATGTGCTGATGGCTTCCAGGCAGGTGGCGAGATCCTGTGGTGGCCATGTTGTCTCGTCGCCAATCACCAAGTTCAGAAAGCCCAGCGCCTCCTCGGGAAACTCTTTGCAAACGCCAGCCTCATGAAGTTGATGCACCAAGCGCATCGGGTGTTCTAGTGGTTGCAGCCAATCTCGGAGCAGTGCAAACGCTTGCGGGAACGCATCGTGTGCCGCCACGCACAGGCGACCGAAACGCTCGGCGACTGCGGGTGAAGCCCTGTCCCGGCTCTTTGGCCAGATGTCACGAAGGTACGGAGCGACCCGGTTGCTCCAGTATTCGGCACGTTGGTCGCCCGCACCCTTAAGCGCACTCACCAGGGCTTGCGCTGAGTTGTGCAATCCATCCTCCGGCAATGAGCTGGTGGCTCTCGCCAGTTCGGAGACGGTGAAAACTTCCCCCCGGTCAAGGGCGGCAAACGTCAGCAGCGCTGCGTATTGGCGGTCGTGCCCTCCTAGTTCCGCGTAGTGACTCGCGGTATCGAGGAAGGCGGGCTTGAGCACTTCCATCAAAGGCGCGTATAAGCGCGGTGACCAAAGGAAGCCTCGCCAAGCCGTGCGCGCCTCCGCATGGGAGCGATGCCAGTCGAATAACGGCAACAGGCTTTGCATCGCCCAATCTTGGTCCACGCGGAACAACGGGATGGCACGGGCTGCCAGCACCACTCGGCCATACCAAAAGCCGTCACTCCGTGCATCGCAAAGCTCGGTGAAGGTAGCTTTGACCTCCTCCGGCAGGCCTTGCCCGTCCTCCAGCGGACGACGGTACGCCCAACGAAGCAATGCCTCCGTGGCGATGCCAACAGGGTGATTGATGGCGCGAGTGACTGGATTGTCAGTGCCGATGTCATCGGCATCCTCACCGTGATCCAGTGCCAGAATCCGGCGAGCCAGCGTGAAGAAGTGCGCTTCGTGTCCTTCAAACGATTCGGCAACTTCCCTCAGCCACCAACTGACGCCGTGGGCGAGGAGTTGCAGGGCGTCTTCAGGTGCGCCGGTCAACACTGGAGCCATGTAGCGCCAGGAGCGCTTGAGGTGCTGCCCCTCTGACCAGGCATGAAGGGCTGCCCGCCAGCGATCCGCGAGCCAGACGTCCTCCTTCACCAAGGCGCACAAGGCGCAAGCTGTGGTCGGGAAGCTGTCGCGACAGCGCTTTGGCCACTGTTCGCTTTCCTGCCGGTAATCCGGGGTGGGATGTTGCCTGAGCCACTCGACTAGCTCACGACGGCGACGCGGCAAAACGACGTTCTTGCGCCGATCATCGCCATCGCCAATCCAGAAGGGAAACTCATCGCGTTGATCCGTAGCCAGCTCCCACTCGGGATAATCGCTCGCAAGCCGCGTCAGCCG
This sequence comes from Gammaproteobacteria bacterium, assembly GCA_028821125.1. Lineage (GTDB taxonomy): Bacteria > Pseudomonadota > Gammaproteobacteria > Pseudomonadales > Azotimanducaceae > Azophilus. Next base: position 26,432 of record JAPPHD010000083.1, on the reverse strand, counting down.
TTCATTGCCCGTCGAACCCAATACCGCGCCAGCTTCGCGCATCTTCACCAGCCGCAGCCAAGTCTCTCGGTCCGCAATCCGGGTCCAGCGCTCGGAGTCGATGTCCTCCGTGAACATCTCTCGGGGAGGACCGGCAAGAACTGCCAGTTCCAACTCTCGGAGCATCGCTTGATCAAGGCGCGGTGCCAGCGCAACCAGCAAGCGCGTAGCTTCCCGTTCAGTCTCTACCGACCACAGCCACCAGTGGGAGTCGGCCAGTAGCCAGTCCAGCGCACGGCGAAGGGGCAACGCGTCACCCTGTGCCGCTGCGAAAAAGGCGAGACGTCGGAAGAGCGGATAGGGCGTGCTCCACCAGATTTCTGCCACAAGCGCCGCCTGCGCCGGCGACTTCGCCACCGTGGCAAGCCAAGCTTCCCGGGTCAGGTCGATCAAGGTTGTCCAGTCTTGAAAGTCCGTGTTCTGGGCGTGTTCGCTGATGGAGGGCTGATGCACATAGGACAGATCGCTTCTGTCCTCGGCACCGCCGAGCTCTCGCATCAGGTCGAGCGCGTCGCGCAGTAATTCGCTGAAGTCGAGCAGCATTTCCTGTAGTGCGGAGTTCCAGCCCTCTTCCTCGGGCGGTTCGCGCAGGAAGGAGTGAACGTAGTCGGCCGACAGCACAATGTCCCATTCCACAAGGTCTTTGATGCTCTTGGGCTCACTCACTTCGCCATCCTCGGCTGGCCAGCGGAACGGGGCGCGCAACGAAATGCGTGGCGTCAGCAATTCGCGCAGCTCCAAGCGTAGGGGGGCGGTGAGGCCATCAAGTTTGAAGCGATCGAGCCAGCCATGCAGTCCCAAGTCGCCCCTGGATTTCATGCGGCCGGCCAGCAGCAGTCGCCAGAGGGTGCGCATCAACGGGCCGGGGATCGATTTGGGCGCACTCAATCGAATACGCGCCAACTCCGCCCAGTCGCCGTCGCGTTCCAGCTTGGCCAGTTCATCTAGGCGACGTTCGATCAACCGGATAAATTCGTCATGCAACTGAGCGCCGCCATTGACCACCCACAGGAGCAGTGCAGGATCATCGAGATGCCGGACCAACCAGTGCGCCAACTGCCACATGACGGTGTCCCAGTCGCTACGCCCACCCCCAAAATCCACGATGCGCATCCGTGGTGCCCGGGAATAGGGGGCGGGCCGACTGGTCAGGCTGAAGGCTAGCTTGCTATCCGGGTTCCTCCCGGGCGGTACGCCAAAACGACCCAAGTCGGCGTAGCCATACCGATCCTCGCCAAAAGGCTCCAGCCATTCCAGCGAAGGCACCGGATCCAGATCGGCGAAGCTCTTTGCCGGCAGGCCGCTGGGATCGCTGATCGCCCAAAGCAATCGGCCGACGAAGTCATCCTGCCGGGTGCTCGCAAGCGGGCGTGCGATGCCGTGCTTGACCACGATTAGCTCCTTGCCGCGTACGCCGTCGCGGTAGGTTGCCGCCCAAGTGCGCAGAGTCCTGTGGAAATAGGCGTGGTTGTAGTGCTCGCGGTACAGGATGGGCGTGACGTTCTTGGTTTGCCATTCGTTGGCTCGCGCCTGTTCCTTGCCTTTGGAAAAGCTGCCGAACGCGAACATCTCCGGCGGCGACTCGCCAAGCAGACGGTCGGCGGCCAGTGCGTCCATCATGTAGCGCAGCACCGGGTCGTTGATGCCGTAGCCGACAAAACACACGGTATAGTTGCGAAACAGCTCGCTGACGAAGCGCGCAGCCCAGCGTTCCGTGAGATAGGCGAGGCCAAAGTCGCCGCTGGAGATCACCAGCCGGTCCAGTTCGCTTGCGGTCGGCGCGGCGCTGAGCAGGCCATGCAGATACACCAAGCCGTCCCAGCGCTTCTTCGGCACCGGCAACAGCGGGGCCTGAAATCGCTCGATGGTCAGCTTGTTCGCCGCGATCACCTGCTCGAAGAGGCGATCGAAATTTGTAGTGATGAGCCGTGTGCTGCCCTCGCGGCTCCTGCCAAGTGTCAGCAACGCCTCGTGGGTCGCGGTAGCGGTTGGGGCGCTTAAATCTGGGGACAGAATCCCCGCCAGCTCCCGGCGCACAGTCTCGCGGCCACCAACGTGGTCCGCCTCCAGCAGGCCAATGGCGGTATCGAACTGCCGCGTCTTGAGCGCCGCCTTTTGTGCGTCGTTGGGTGCGACAGAGAGGGTTTCGTAAAGTTGGTCGACCAAACCCGAAAAATCGGGAAGGCCAGCCGGAAATGAGATGCCCGCACCGCAGAAGAAAACCACCCGCCCGTCCTCATGCGCCTGCAACAGGCGTTCAGGCACTTCAGGTCCGTTTCGGACGAGCTGCATTTTAGGCGGGTCTTTGCGGGGTTGCGCAACCGATCATGGCGGTCTCCGAAACGTTTTCTCGTGGCAGCCACGCGAGCACCCGGGCTGCCATCCATGCCCCATTCTATTGGCGAAGGGCGAACTTCAGTAGCGACCGCGTCCCGCTGACATCACCCCCTGCCATGAGCGCTAGGCCAAAACTGTGCGCCCATGGCGGGCGGTAGTTGTCCCAACAGCCTTGGTGGGCTGGAGAGTGAACGAATCCATCTGCACTTTAGGTTGGCCCAGGCCGTCCTCTGCGCGACCGCACCCTTGAAACCCAAGTGGCCCCCATTCTTCGAACAACTCGGCAGCAGAAACAAGGTGATGAAATGGTCCGCCCCGCTTCATTCGCGCGGTCTCGAAAGCCAGAATGAACGTGGATTTCAACACAATGAGGCAGACCGTGAAGGATGTTGAACGAGTTGGCATTGACTTGGCCAAGAAGCTGATCTACTTGGCCCTGCGCGGCGTTGCGGCCAAGTGGAAGATGCTGCCTCAGTTCTGGTGGCAGGTGAAGGGCGAATTTGCCATCCGCTTCGAAGAGCGGTTTATTATGGCGCAAGGGTGAGCGCGATCCTCGTGACGCCAGTCAGCCATCCAACGGCGCCCTCCCTCCAGGAGCTTCCCTTCGGGACTCCTCCTGGACCGAGGACGCCGCCGGCTGGCATGGGTTTATCACGAGGGTCGCTCACAAACCAGGGAACGGATTCCCTGACTTTTGAAAGAAAGCTCACACACAAAGTTTCTGACACTCACACGATGACAGACTCCCCCAATGATGTGCCCACCCGTTACAAACGCGGAACAAACGACGCATGTTCCGTAACGGCGATCACGATACCCCCCTCATGCGTTCAGGCGACGCAGTTGTGTAACGCTTCGAGGACCTTCTCCTCGACATCGGCCACGGCGCCAAGCCCGTCCACCTCTATATAGCTTAGCGCTCCACTACCGCCGCCGTGTCCGGAGCGCGCCTTGTAGAACTCAACCAGCGGATGGGTCTGGTCCCGGTACACCGCAAGCCGGTCGAGTACGGTTTCCTCCCGGTCATCGTCCCGCTGCAGCAACGGCTCGCCGGTTTCGTCGTCGCGATCGGGCTCCCTGGGCGGGTTGAACTCCACATGGTAGACACGGCCGCTCCCCGGGTGCACCCGGCGCCCGCTCATGCGCTTGACTACCTCCGCGTCCGGAATCGTGATCTCAATCACGGCATCGATGGCGACCCGCGCTGTCTCCAGCGCCTCCGCCTGGGCTATGGTTCGGGGAAAGCCGTCGAACAGGAAGCCGTTCGCGCAGTCGGCCGCGGAGATGCGTTCCTCCACCAGCCGGATGATGATGTCGTCGGAAACCAGGTCGCCCCGATCCATCACCGCCTGTACGCGCATGCCCAGTTCGGTGCCGCCGCTGATCGCGGCGCGCAGCATGTCTCCGGTGGAGATCTGCGGTATGCCGAATGCCGAGCAGATCGCCTTCGCCTGCGTACCCTTTCCCGCGCCCGGCGGCCCCAGCAACACGAGCTTCATGCCTTGCTTTCTCCTTCGGCGATGCGGCGCACCCTGTGGAGCCCGCGGACCTCGCGCAACCGGTTGACCAGGCTCGCCACCGCGGCCAGGTCGTCCAGGTCCAGTTCCAGCGTGAGCGCGGCGGTGCCGCTGGCCGCGTCGGCGCGCCCCGAGGTGGCGACCAGGGAAAGGCCCCGGGCGCTCAGCACGTTCGTGACGTCGTGCCACAGCCCCTCACGGTCTTCCGCCTCGATCTCCAGAACCTGGCGCCCCGCATCGCCGCCCCCCGCCGCCTCCCGCGCCGGTTCAGCCTGACCCGACGAGCCCTGCCGGCATTCCAGGTAGCGGCGCACGAGTTCGAGAAGCTGCAGGTCGCCCGCTCCGAAAGCGAAATACAACGCTTCGGCGCCGTCGAGATCGAATGCCGCCGCCAGAGCGTCCACATCCCCGGATTCGGGAGCCGGCAATCCGAGACACTCGACCATCGCTTCGAAGTCGCGCCGGCCTTCCGCCACGTTTACCGCCTTCTCGCGCAGGCGCAACCAGTTGCGAATCTTGCTTCTGGCCCGCGCCGTGCGCACGTAGCCCAGGTCTCCATCGAGCCAGGCGCGCCGGGGGCTGGCCCGGGATTCCCGGTGTATCTGCACGAGCTGGCCGGTCTTCAGCGGCGTGTTGAGCGGCACGCGCCGGCCGTCCACCCGCGCCCCGGCGCAGTGATGGCCGATCTCGGTATGTACCCGATAGGCGAAGTCGAGCGGTGTGGCGCCGGCGGAGAGGTCCACCACGTGGCCCTTGGGCGTGTGGACGAAAATCCGCTCTTCCTGCATTTCCTCCGTCAACTGGTCGGCCAGCGTGCCGCCGAGGGAATCCTGCCAGGCGAGCACCTCGCGCAACCAGGCCACCTTCTCGGCGTAGAACCCGTCCTCGGAGTCGCCGCCCTTGTAGGTCCAGTGGGCGCACACACCGAGTTCGGCGTCCTCGTGCATTTCCGTGGTGCGAATCTGAACCTCGAAGACCTCCCCGGCATCCCCCACCACCGCGGTATGTATCGACCGGTAGCCGTTCTCCTTGGGCGCGGCGATATAGTCGTCGAATTCGCGGCGAACGTGCCGCCAGCGCATGTGGATGGAACCGAGCGCGCTGTAACACTCGGCGATGTCTCCCACGATGACCCGCACGGCGAGCACGTCGTAGACTTCATCGAAGGGGATGTGCTTGGCGTGCATCTTCCGCCAGATGCTGTAGATGTGCTTGGCCCGGCCCTCGACCACGGCCTCGATGCCGCGTTCGGCGAACATCTCCTCAAGATCGCGGACGATCCCGTTGACCTTGGCTTCGCGCTCCACGCGCCGGCCGTCGAGTTGCCGGGCAATGCGCTTGTAGGCATCGGATTCCAGGTAGCGCAGCGACAGGTCCTCCAGTTCCCACTTCAGCCGCCGGATGCCCAGCCGGTCGGCCAGCGGCACGAACACCGTCATGGCTTCGGTGGCGATGCGCGTCTTGCGTTCCTCGAAGCTGTTCTTGGCGAGCCGGAGCGCCACCACCCGCTCGGCGAGCTTGAGCACCGCGACCCGCACATCGTCGATCAGGGCCACCAGCATGCGGCGGATGTTCGCGGTCTGGTCGGTCGATTCGCTGGCCAGCATGCGGGAACTGGTCAGGTCGAGCAGGCTGATGTCGGCCATGCCGTTCACCGCGGCGAAGAGGTCTGCGCCCTCCTGGCCAATCGCCTCGGCCAGTTGCTCATCGTAGATGAGGCCGCGCCGCGCCGGGCGGTAGTAGAGCGCCGCCAGCACCGATGCGGTGTCCATCTGCATGCTGGCGACCAGTTCGGCCAGTTCCAGGCCGCTCGGCAGATGGTCGCCGCCGACGCCGTCGCGCAACCGCGTCGCCGCCGCGAGCATGGGGCCCGCGTCCAGGTGCTCACGGCCCCGGCACAGGCTGTCGACCCAGGCGTTCAGGTCGACCCTGCCGTCGTTGTCGACGGCCATGTCGGCGCGTGCGCCGGCGCGCATTTCTCACCAGGCTCCCAAAAAGACGGAACCCGCGATTTTACCGTTCGCGCCTTGGAAACTCACTTTTCCGCGCCATGGCGGCCGGCCGACGATGCCGGGCGAAGCAGGCGGCGGCTGAGTAGCGGGGCCGGGCCGAGGTGGGCCGCAATCGCCTCGCGGAACAGGCGCCGCGCGTTCGTGCGTGTTTCCGCATCGGCATAGTCTGCGCGGGCTATGTCGATCAGCGTCCGGCCCGGGTATCCCTCGGCTGCCGCCGAGCGCACGAACCCGGTCTCCGGCTCGAGCCGGTAGAAGGCGGTTGCATCGATCGATGCACCGCTTGCCGCATCGCGGGTGAACTCGTAACCGTACCCGAGCTCTTCGAGCAGCAGCTTTTCGAACTGGCGCAGGCCCGAGGCCACCGCGGCGCCGTCCGGCGCCTCGCCAATGCGGCGCAACACCCACTGCACGCCCCCGTAAAGCCGGCCGTGGGGCTCCCACTCCCGGGTCAGCCGCATGACCAGTTCCGCCACGTAGTAGGCCGACGCCACGTCATTGCCGGTGAGCCAGCGGCCCTGGACCACATCGTAGCGGGTGAGGGTCATCAGGCTTCCGCGCCCCCGCCAACTGACCGTTCCCTCGTAGAACGGCTGCAGGCCGTGGCCCCGCTTCGCGTTGCGCCTGCCCCTGGCCACCACGGCGACACGCCCGTGGTCGCGGGTGAACAGATTGACCAGCAGGCTGGTTTCCCGATAGGCGCGCGCGTGCAGCACGATGGCGGGCTGGTCGGTCGCCGCGGGGTGCATGGATCAGCCGCCGTCCCGGCCCCGATCGCCGTCGCGGGCGCATCGGTCACTCATAACCCATCCGCGCAAGGTGCGACCGATCGTCCGTCCACCCCGTGCGGACCTTGACCCAGAGATGCAGCATGACCTTGCGCCCGAGCATCTTCTCGATGTCCCTCCTGGCGTCGCTGCCGATGGATTTCAGCATGCCGCCGTCCCTGCCGATGACGATACGCTTTTGCCCGGCGCGCTCCACGAAAACCTCGGCACGAATCTCCACCAGGTCCGGCCCGGCATCGAACGACTCGACGACCACGGCCGCGCGGTGCGGCAGCTCGTCGCCAAGGCGACGCACCAGCTTTTCCCGGACGATCTCGCCGACCAGGAAGCGCTCGCTGCGATCGGTCACCTGGTCGGCCGGAAAGAGGTGCGATTGTTCCGGCAGGCGGGCGAAGACGGCATTGCGAAACGCCGCGACGCCGTCCCGCTTGAGTGCCGATATCGGCAGGATCTCCGCGAAGGTTTCCAGCCCCGCCAACCGGTCGATCACGGGCAGTACCGCCGTTCTTTCCGGCAACAGGTCGATCTTGTTGATCGCGGCGAAAGCCGGCGTGCCGGAACGCCGAACGTGGCGCAGCACCAGGTCGTCTTCGGCGGTCCAGCGGCCCCGGTCCACCAGCATGACCACGAGGTCCACGTCCGCCACCACGGAGGCGGCGGCGCGGACCATGCGGCGATTCATCTCACGGGCGGCGCCCGCGTGAATGCCCGGGGTATCGACGTAGATCGCCTGGCGGGCGCCGTCGGTATCGATTCCGAGCAGGTTGTGGCGGGTGGTCTGTGGCTTGCGCGAGGTAATGCTGATCTTCTGGCTGAGCACCACGTTGAGCAGCGTGGACTTGCCCACGTTGGGCCGGCCCAGAATCGCCACGTAGCCGCAGCGTTGCGGCGCACCGGTCACGGGCCGCCCGGCGACCGCCCGGGCGCCTGTACCTCAGAGCCCACGGCGTTCCACCTCGCCGATCATGAGGGCCGCCGCCCGCATCTCGGCTTCCTTGCGGTTCTGCCCGGTGGCAGACACCGACACCTCCAGTTCCCCCAGTTCGCAGGCGACGTTGAACACCTGGTCGTGCTGCCGGCCCGCAATCTCGAGGGTGCGGTATTCCGGCAGCTTGAGCCCCCGTGCCTGCAGGCGCTCCTGAAGATCGCTCTTCGGGTCTTTCCGCACCCGCTCGGCAAGATTCTCCAGGCGGTCCCGGAAAAGGTGCATGATCAGGGCCCGGGCCGCTTCGATGCCGCCGTCTTCGTGCACCGCCCCGATCAGCGCTTCCAGCGCATCGGCCAGTATCGAAGCCCGGTGGCGCGCACCTGACCGGCGCTCCCCCACCCCGAGCAGGAGGCAGGCGCCCACATCGACCTCCCGCGCCACCTCCACCAGCGTCTCCCGCCGGATCAGCGATGCCCGCAGCAGGGTGAGCGAGTCTTCCCGGTCATCGCGCCGCGTTCTGTGCAGGTACTCCCCAACCACGTAACCGAGCACCGCATCGCCCAGGAACTCCAGGCGCTCGTTGTGATCGGGGGATGCGCTCCTGTGCGTGAGCGCGCGCACGAGCAGCGCCTGGTCCTCGAACCCGTATCGGAGCTTTTTCTGGAGCGCCGTCAGATCCAACGGTTGCGCTCGAACGTGGGCCAGTTCAGCCCCGGCGCCTTGTGTACCCAGATCGCCACCGCCTTGCCGACGATCTTCGCCTCCGAGACGTACTTCCAGCGGCGGCTGTCGTCGCTGCGGTCACGGTTGTCGCCCATGACGAAATACGAATCATCCGGCACCACCCACTCCCGGGACGTCTCCTTGGTGGGATAGCGGTAGGTGGTGTGCGGATCCTCATCGAAAGTCTCCTGGTATTCACGCACCGGCACGGCGTTGCGGCCGATCATGTCGTGGAATTCCCGGACGAACTCGTATCGCGCCCGCTCCCCGTTTATGTACAGCGCCTTGTTCTCGTAGCGGATATGATCCCCCGGCAGCCCGATCACCCGCTTGATGAAATAACGCGAGTCGTGGGGCGGAATGAAAACCATGATGTCGCCCCGCTCCGGCTCCCCCACCTCCACGATCTTCGTTCCCAGCACCGGCAGCCGAATGCCGTAGGCGTACTTGTTCACCAGGATGAAATCACCCACCTCCAGCGTGGGCACCATGGACTCGGACGGAATCTGGTAGGGCTCGCCCAGAAAACTGCGCATCGCCAGCACGAACACCAGCACCGGAAAGAACGACCGGGCATACTCCACCAGCGTCGGCGCCGACTGTCCCTCCTCGCGGCGAGGCTTCAACACAAAAACGTCAAACAGCCAGATGCCGCCGCTGATCAGCACCGCCCAAGTCAGCAACAACGGATAATCGATGTCCATCTCAGCGTTCCACCGCTTCAGCCCGTATCATGAAGTCCGCCTGGTACCAACGCCCGCTAAGCGCAGCGAACAGACACTCGCTGGGAGAGAGCAGGTGTGCGGTACGGGGTCGCCATCGGTCGGGCGCAGCCCGAGCCGAAGCACCGCTTCGGCAGATGGCGACGCCCCGCAACTGGTTGCGGGGCCGGGTGTCGAACACCCACCGCCGCCAAACAGAGATTTCCCCCCGGCCCGCCTTCCGCCAAACCGGATACCCGTACCGCATACCTGCTCTCGGAGCCGAATCGAAGGAACTGTTAAAAATCCGGTGAAAAAAATATCCATTAAAAACAATGAGTTGAAGATTTGTTCCATGCGAGCCCGGCGCATCGTATCGGCCTCAATTCCGGTCGAGCTTCAGCGCCGCCAGAAACGCCTCCTTCGGCACCTCCACACTGCCCACCTGCTTCATGCGCTTCTTGCCGGCCTTCTGTTTCTCCAGCAGCTTCTTCTTGCGCGTCACATCGCCCCCATAGCACTTCGCCGTCACGTTCTTGCGCAGCGCCTTCACCGTCCGGCGCGCGATGACCTGCCCGCCGATGGCCGCCTGTATGGCCACGGCGAACATCTGCCTGGGAATCAGTTCCCGCATCTTCTCCACCAGTTGCCTGCCCCGGCCCTGGGCCTGGTCCCGGTGCACGATCACCGCAAGCGCGTCCACCCGTTCGCCGTTGATCAGTATATCCAGCTTGACCAGGCTCGACACCGCAAAGCGCAGGAAGCCGTAGTCGAGCGAACCGAAACCGCGGCTCACCGATTTCAGGCGGTCGAAGAAGTCCATGACCACCTCGTTCATGGGCATCTCCCAGGTCATCGACACCTGGCCGGCGGAAAACTGCATGTTCTTCTGGGTGCCGCGGCGCTCCACGCAGAGGTTGATCACGTTGCCGACGAATTCCTGGGGCACCAGTATGTTCACCTCGGCGATCGGTTCCTTCAGCGCCACGTACCGTTCCGGCAGCCCGGACGGATTGTCGACCTCGACCACCGTGCCATCCGCCAGCTCCGCCTGGTAGATCACCGTGGGCGCGGAGGTGATCAGGTCGAGATCGTATTCCCGCTCGAGCCGCTGCTGGACGATCTCCATGTGCAGGAGCCCCAGGAAACCGCAGCGGAATCCGAAACCCAGGGCATCGGAGGTCTCGGGCTCGTAGAACAGGGACGCATCGTTCAGCGTCAACTTTTCCAGCGCCGCCCGGAAGTCCTCGAAACGCTCGGAGTTCACCGGAAAGAGGCCGGCGTACACCTGCGGTTTGACCTTGGCGAAACCCGGCAGCGCCGCCGCATCGCTGTGGCTCGCCAGCACCAGGGTGTCCCCCACCGGCGCGCCGCGGATGTCCTTGATGCCGGCGATGACATAGCCCACTTCACCGGCGCCGAGCGCGTCGGTGGCCGATCGTTTCGGGCGGAAACACCCCACCTCGTCGACGACGTGGGTTTTGCCCGTGGATTTCACGACGATGCGCTCGCCCCTGGCCACGGTGCCGGCCACAACCCGCACCAGGGAAACGATGCCCAGGTAATTGTCGAACCAGGAATCGACGATCAGCGCCTGCAGGGGCGCCCCGGGAAGCGTCCGGGGTGGCGGAATCCGCTCCACGAGTTGCTCCAGAAGGGCAGGAACGCCCTCCCCTGTCTTGGCGCTGACCCGCACCGCGGCGTCCGCCGGCAGCCCGATGATGTCCTCGATCTCCCGCATGACCCGTTCGGGCTCGGCCTGGGGCAGGTCGATCTTGTTGAGAACCGGCAGCACCTCCAGGCCGTAGTCGATCGCCGTATAGCAGTTGGCGACGGATTGCGCCTCCACGCCCTGGGCGGCATCGACGACCAGGAGGGCGCCCTCGCAGGCGGCCAGCGACCGGGAAACCTCGTAGCTGAAGTCCACGTGCCCGGGGGTGTCGATGAGATTGAGCAGGTAGGATTCGCCGTTCGCGGCCCGGAAATCCAGGGTGACGCACTGCGCCTTGATGGTGATGCCCCGCTCCCGCTCCAGGTCCATGGAATCGAGCACCTGGTCGGCCATCTCCCGTTCGCTCAGCGCGCCGCAACGCTGAATGAGGCGGTCGGAAAGGGTCGACTTGCCGTGATCGATGTGGGCGATGATGGAAAAGTTGCGAATGTGGTCGAGGCTCTGCAACACGGGGTTACCCGGCGGAAAAGCGGCGGCGAGTTTAGATGATAGGCCGTGGCAAGCCAACGCCGAAGCAGGAGCCTCCGCAGTCGTTCGGGCGCCGTGACTACTCCGGGACCTTCAGGCCCACGAAAAGAGGGCGTTCGCCCCGGACGAGCAATACCGAGACGCTGCGTCCCTCGGGTAGCGAATTCGCGATTTCGTGGAAGCCGGCGATGCTGTCGACGGGTTTGTTGTGGAGCCTTGTGATGATGTCCCGCTCCCGTATGCCGGCCTCTGCCGCCGGGCCTTCGGAGCGCACCACCACCACGCCGCCATCCAGTTCGAGGCGTTCGCGCGCCGCTTCCGGAAGCGCTTTCACCACCAGCCCAAGCTCGGAAGGCTCAGACCCGGGCTGGCCCCGTTGCGCCAGGGAGTCGTCGGGCAGTTCGCCGATTTCGAGTTCAAGGCTCATCTTCTCGCCCTCCCGCACCAGGCCGATGCGCGCTTCGCTGCCCGGGGCGGTGCGTCCCACATAGTGGGGCAGTTCCTCCCAGCGGTCGATGCCCTGGCCGTTGAACTCCGTGATGATGTCGCCCGCCAGCAAACCGCCCTCTTCCCCCGGGCTGTCGGGGAAGACGCGGGTGATCAGCGCTCCCTGGGGCTGTTCGAGGCCGAAGCTTTCGGCCAGTTCGCGATTGACCTGCTGGATCTCCACGCCCAGCCAGCCCCTGGAGACCCTTCCGGAGGCCTTGAGCTGATCGGCGACCTCCATGGCCACGTCGATGGGAACGGCAAACGACATGCCCATGTATCCGCCCGAGTTGGAATAAATCTGGGAGTTGATGCCCACCACATCGCCGTCGAGATTGAACAGGGGGCCCCCGGAGTTACCGGGGTTGATCGCAACGTCTGACTGAATGAACGGAACATAGTTCTCGTTGCGCAGGCTGCGGCCCTTGCCGCTGACGATTCCCGCGGTTACCGAGTACTCGAATCCGAACGGCGAACCGATGGCGAGGACCCATTCGCCCACCTTGAGGCCCGCGGAACTGCCGATGGTCACGGGCTTGAGGTCTTCGGCTTCCACCTTCAGTAGCGCCAGGTCCGAACCGGCGTCGGCGCCGACCACGGTGGCGTCGAGTTCGCGGCGGTCGCTCAAGCGCACCACAACCTCGTCGGCCTCGCCCACGACGTGATTGTTCGTCAATATGTACCCGTCGCTGGAGATGATGAAACCGGAACCCTGCGACTGGCGCGGCACGTTGGGCGCGGGAATCCCCGGGCCCGGAAAGAAACGCCGGAACAGGTCATCGAGTTCCTCCGGACGCCGGGGCTGCCGCTGTACGCGCCGTTCCGAACTGATGTTCACCACCGAGGCGGAGTGCGCTTCCACCAGGCCCGTGAAGTCGGGCAGCTCCGCCGCCCGGGCCACCGTGCCAGCCAGCGCCACACCCAGAATCACAACCCAAGGCGCTTTCATGCCATTGCCCTCATGTCGAACGTTCCAGCAGCCAGGCATCCACGTGGGAACCCACCCGCGTGACAGCGGCGGAAGCAACCAGGAAAAACAGGATGGCCCACCACGCCCGGCCACTCGACAGTGTATCGGCAAGCCAGCCGCCGGCAACCAGTACCGCGAGAGGAATGCCCAGGCAGACGCCGGAAGCCAGATTCAGGCCGCGACCCGACACCGTCACGGGCTGTGCGGCAAACGCGATCGCGCAGCCGCGGCAAGCCGCGCAACGCCGCGCATCGTCCGCCGCCGCCTTCAGAAATCCGCTCCGTACGTAACCGAAGCCGCAACCCGCCGGGCGGTCGCCTCCGGCACCTCCCCCACCAGGGTGACCAGCACCAATTTCCCGCCGGGCGCGGACACCTGGTCACTCACCGCCACGGTGGCGCCGCGCTGAACGACGCTGCCGGTCTCCACCGCTTCGGGCCGGCCTTCCACGAACACGGAAAATGAAGCCAGGCCGTCCGTGTACATTACCGTTTCCACAGGCTTGGCCGGGGAACGCAGAACTTCGGCCGCCGCGATCAGGAAACCGGCCGGAACCCACCCTGCGCGCCATTGCAACCGCGGCACGGGCAACTTCGCAGGCACCCCGGCGGCGATTTCGAAGTGCATGGCGTGCAGGCCCGCGTCGTCGCGCGGGCGCAGGTCTGCGGGATTGACGTCTTCACCGAACGCAATGGACGTGAATTGAAAGACCTCGAGCTTTTCGCCCTTCGACCCGATCAGCTCCGACCTGAGCATCAGCCTGTGTTCCCGGTCGAGCCACAGCCTGTAACCGTAACGGTTCCCGTCCCTGGGCGTTACCGAGATTCGCACCGCTTTGCGACCGGCGATGCGGCCGGTGCCCGAGCGGGAAACCACGTACTGGTCCGAAACACGGTCGAAAGCACCCGAATAGGCGTAGGTGAAGGGCCCGGTGGGGATGCCGCCCGCCAGTTCCGCAAGTTCGTCGTCTTGAGAAAGAACGCTCACCGCGCTATCGCCCGTGCGGATGATTTCCCGGAAAGGGCCGTCGAGATAGGTCAGCCGTTCGCGGCGTTCGCCATCGACCACCATGTGCACAACCCGCAGGGCCGCCATGTCGCCACCGGTGTGGTAGGTGAACACGCCGTCGTAGTCGAGTTCGGAAAAAGCCCGGTTCATGTCGTCGAGCCACGCCTTCGGTTCCGTCGCGCCGGCCGACGCGGCCCAGGCGCAAACCAGCAACAGCGCCCGCCGTGCATGAGCCGCCACACCCCATGCGCCCGCAATCCGGACGGGTGCGGCTTCCCCATGCCGGCTGTGCAGCCACCCTATTGCCATGGCGTATCCGCCGCGGTGTAGGTGACGATCTTGGCGAGCGGGGACACTCCCGGCTGGTGAATCGCCCGTTGCTGGATATGGCGCATCATGTAGGCGTTCAGGCGTTCGAATTCGGCCTGCGACAGCCCGCCCTCGGGCGTTCGACTCCCGAACTCGTCAAACACCGGCCGCGCGGCGGTTTGGCCGCCCGGTTCGCCAACCTGTACGCCGGCCAGGTTCAACGACAGCACCACGGCCATGGTTGCGGCGACCGCGAGCGATGCGGCGACCGCTTGCCCCCGCCAACGCTTCCACGCATCGCGCAGGCGCTTGCGCCGCACCGCAACGCCCGTCCGCGCCTGGTGCGGGGCATTGCATACCCTTTCGTGCAGTTCGAAGCCGCCGGCTTGCCACTCGCCGCGCAGGACAGCGCCGATGAGGTGGTAACGCATCCAGGTATCGCGCAACTGCGGATCGCGGACGGCCTCGTCGAGCACGCGGCGCATTTCGAATGCACCGGCTTCGTTGTCCATCGCCGCAGATAGAGATTCAATCATCTTGTTCGACATCGTATTGCCTTCCCCTCAGGCTATGGACATCCGCTTTGTTGATTTGTTCCGCGCAATCGCCCACCGGCGCGTTCACAGCGTCGCGCGCCTGCCTTTTTCACCGGATTCACCGGATTCTCACAGCTGCTACTCGAGCAGCGGCCGTATACGCTTATCGATGGCTTCCCGCGCGCGAAAAATCCGCGACCGTACCGTACCCACGGGGCAATGCATGACCTCGGCGATCTGGTCGTAGCTCAAACCATCCATCTCGCGAAGGATAACGGCGCTTCTCTGGTCGTCCGGCAGTGCGCCGATGGCCTGCCGGATCTCGCTGGACAATTCGTCCCGGGACAGGGCCGCCAGCGGGTCCTCGTCATCGCGCAGCGTATCCACACCGTCCATGAGCCGGGCGTCCGCCACATCGATGTCTGTCGGCGGCGGGCGGCGGTTTCGGGCAGCGACATGGTTTCTGGTGGTATTGAGGGCGATGCGGTAAAGCCAGGTATAGAAGGCGCTCTCCCCGCGAAATCTCGGCAACGCGCGGAACGCCCGAACGAACGCTTCCTGGGCGACGTCCTGGACCTCGTCCGGATCGTTCAGGTGCCGCCCGATCAGCCCGAGTACCTTGTGCTGGTAGCGCGTGAACAGCAGTTCGAACGCCGCCTGGTCACCGCCCTTGAAGCGGCGCACCAGTTCCCGGTCGTTATCCTTGGCCAATTGCCGGACGCTCGCGTATCGAAAAGCCGGCTATTGTGCCGATAAGTCGGCCGCTATACGAGTCGTCATATAATCCGGCGCTGAAGGGAACGGCGACGGCGATCATGACCCAACGCTTCTCGACCGACATTCTCATCATCGGCGGCGGTGCCGCGGGCCTGTCGGCAGCCCTGCACCTGGCGCCCCACGCACGCGTCACGGTGCTTTGCAAGGGCAGCGCCGATACCGGTTCCTCCCACTGGGCACAGGGCGGCGTTGCCGCGGTCACGGACCCGGACGACAGCTTCGAGTCCCATATCGAAGACACGCTGAACGCCGGAGCCGGGCTCTGCGACCGGGAGATCGTCGAATTCACGGTCTCCCAGGCGCCCGCGGCGATCCGGCGCCTCACCGGGCAGGGCGTCGACTTCGATACGGCCGACAACGAATACCACCTCACCCGCGAGGGTGGACACCGTTTCCGGCGGGTACTGCATGTCGCGGATGCCACCGGCAAGGCCATCGTCTCGACGCTGACCGAGCAGGTGCTGGACTCGCCGCGCATCGAACTGTTCGATGACCGCGTCGCCATCGACCTTGTCAACCTCAGTCGGCTCGGGCGCTACGCGAACCGCTGCGCAGGCGCCTATGTGCTGAATCGCACCACCGGGCACGTCGAGGTCTTCCAGGCGCGATGCGTCATTCTCGCCACCGGCGGCGCCAGCAAGGTTTACCTCTATACCAGCAATCCGGACAGTTCCACGGGCGACGGCATCGCCATGGCCTGGCGGGCCGGCTGCCGCATCGCCAACATGGAGTTCAACCAGTTTCACCCGACCTGCCTCTATCATCCCCACGCGAAATCTTTTTTGATCTCCGAGGCGGTGCGCGGCGAAGGCGGCATTCTCAGGCTGCCGGACGGCCAGCGGTTCATGGACCGTTTCGATGCGCGGGCCGAGCTCGCGCCCAGGGACATCGTGGCGCGCGCCATCGACCACGAGATGAAGCGCCTGGGCGCCGATTGCATCTACCTGGACATCAGCCACCGCCCGGAACGGTTCGTGCTGGAGCATTTCCCGACCATCTCGGGCCGCTGCCGCGAGTTCGGCATCGACATGACCAGCCAGCCCATACCGGTGGTGCCGGCGGCCCATTACACCTGCGGCGGCGTACTCGTGGACAGGAACGGCCAGACGGACGTGCCCGGGCTGTACGCCATCGGCGAGGCGAGCTGCACCGGGCTGCACGGCGCCAACCGCCTGGCGAGCAACTCACTGCTCGAGTGCCTGGTGTTCGCAGGCGTCGCGGCGGAACGGATTCGCGGTGAACTGGAAAAGCCGTTTACGGCGGTCAACCTGCCCCACTGGGACGAAAGCCAGGTCACCAATTCCGACGAGGACGTCGTCATCGCCCACAACTGGGACGAACTGCGCCGCTTCATGTGGGACTACGTCGGCATCGTGCGCACCGACAAGCGCCTGACCCGCGCCCTGCACCGGGTGGACCTCCTGAAACAGGAAATCAACGAGTTCTACCGCCACTACCGGGTGAGCAACGACCTCATCGAGCTGCGCAACCTCATCGATGTCGCCGAACTGATCATCCACTCCGCGCTCAAGCGCCGGGAGAGCCGCGGGCTGCACTTCAACCTGGACACGCCGCAGACCCTGGAACGGGCAGAAGACACGATCCTCTTCCCGGGAGCGGAAAAGCGCCTGGACCTGGTTCGGCCGGCGGCGCCCTGAACGTCAACCGCCCCGACGAGTCAGTTTGAGGGGCAATGCGTGAGCCCAGCCTGAAAACGGTGAACCGGTGTGAACGTGGCTCATTTGGCAATCTTGTCCGTGAATGAGGCCTCCCGCGCAGCTCTCAATTCGCGGCGCAGGCGCGCGTATTCGTCTTCACCCAGCTCGTCGCGATAGATCCGGGCGCATCGCAATCCCCAATACACCGTCACCGCGAACCGGGACAGCTTGATTCGCCGCGGCCGGCCTGGAACGCTCACCCGTACCGTGCGGGGCGGCCTCCATCCCCACACCCACAAGCCGAGCAGCGCGGCCCCCGCATTGCCGTACCAGACCCAGCCGCCCGCTACCGCGACCCCGAGGTGGAGGAGCCATTCAAGGCGGCGCAGGCGACCGGCCTCAACGCTTATCGTTCCGGGCACCATCTTTGCCGCGAGCCTGCCGGATAATCGCCACAATGCGCGCAAGGGCCGCATCCGCCGGTTGCGATGCGCCGCGCAGCCAGTCGTGAATGGTCCAGTCGTCCTCCTCGAGCAGCCGCGCATAGGCTTTCCTGTCCGCGGCTTCAAGGCCATCGAAACACTCGCGGAAAAAGGGCACCAGTTCGTTCTCCACCTCGAGCATGCCGCGCCGGCTGCGCCAGCGAGCCTTGCCGGCCGCGTCCCGGGTTCGTTCCTCGTCCATCGCTCGACACTAGCAACAATGCGGGCAACAATCACCCGGCGGCAACGGACGGCAGCGACCGAAATGCACCCGAAAAACCAGCATCGATCTCGCACAGCGGACACCGCCCCCCCGGCCGGGCGAATCCTGTTGGAAAACCTCGGCACGCTGCGGTTCGAAGGCACCGATGTGGCCGGCTTCCTGCAGGGCTATCTCACCACCGACACGGCGGAACTCGGCAGCGCCCCCCAGTTCACCGCGATGTGCAACATCAAGGGCCGGGTGGTGTGCACGGGATACGCATGGCTCGATGACGGAAGCGCCACCCTCGTGCTGCACCGGTCCCTGTGCCCGCCCGTGCTGGAATTCCTTCGCCCCTACCTCGCATTCTCGAAAACCGCCGCATCGGAAGTGCCGTCCCGCGTGATCGGTCTCGTGCATGCCGAACCGCCGCCCGGCGAATTCAATGCGCTGCCCGGCGGGCGCCTCGACGACGGGCGATACCTTTTCGCTCAGCAGGAACCGGGGGCGGAAACCATCCCGGAAGGATTACCCGAACTCCATCCCGGCCATTGGCACGAGCTGCTGATCGAGCGTCGCGAGGTGTGGCTTCAAGCCGCCACGAGCGGGCGTTTCCTGCCGCAAATGCTCGGCCTCGAGGAGCGGGGCGCGGTCAGTTTCTCCAAAGGCTGCTATCTCGGCCAGGAAGTCGTCGCGCGAGCCCAGCATCGCGGCAAGGTCAAGCGCAGGCTCACCGCCCTCGACTGGTCAGGCACCGCCCCTGCTCCCGGAACCTCCGTTCAGTCCGGCGGTCGCGAGGTGGGAGTCGTGGTCGAGGTCGCAGGCACAACCAACGCAGGCCAGGCATTGGCCGTGCTGGTCCACGACCGCTCCGGACCCTTCTCATCGGATCTATCCGACACGCGCTTTCGCCTACAAGGCTAGGCTGCCGCGCCGGGACGCTGACGCGCAAGGAACAGATTACCGCTGGGAGAGAGTAGGTGTGCGGTACGGGTATCCAGCACCTTTAAAGCACCCCTGCGCCCTCGAATTCCACGACAACGCGTCCGCTTGGCGTGCAGGATACCCGTACCGCATACCTGCTCTCGGTGCCGAGTCATCGACATTATGTCAAATTGAATATCTATTGAAATCAACGAGTTGAAAGTTGTTCCATGCGAGCCCGAAGCAAAGCGCGTATGCATTTGACCGACGCGGTCAGG
Source organism: Gammaproteobacteria bacterium (assembly GCA_028821125.1). Classification (GTDB taxonomy): domain Bacteria; phylum Pseudomonadota; class Gammaproteobacteria; order Pseudomonadales; family Azotimanducaceae; genus Azophilus. The sequence goes on along the minus strand of JAPPHD010000083.1, from coordinate 7,557 downwards.
ACTCACGCTTCGCCGCCATTTCCGGTCTGTAGAGCCATTGGATACTGGAGAAGTCGAGCCGCCCGGCGGCGTTGACCTGCTCGTGTACCCGGTAGAGGTTTTTCGCCAGGCTGCCCATGGGCACGGAACTCCTGGACTGCTCGGCGGCTTCCATGGCGAGCCCCAGGTCTTTCGTCATGAGGTCGACCAGAAAGCCGCCCTCGTACCCCCGGCCCGCGGGCACGCCCTCCATGACCCCCGGCCACGGGTTGTAGACGTTCAGCGCCCAATTGCCCCCGGACGAACGCTTGATGATCTCCGAGAGCACAGCGGGGTCGAGGCCGTTGTCGACGCCCAGCGACAAGGCCTCCGCCGTACCCGCCATCTGCACGGCGAGCAGCATGTTGTTGCAGACTTTCGCGATCTGGCCCGCACCGTTGCCGCCGGCGTGGAACACGTTGGCGCCCATCGCCTCGAACAGGGGCCGCGCCCGCTTCAGGGCCGGTTCCGGCCCGCCGACGATGAAGGTGAGGGTGCCGTTCTCGGCACCCGCCGTTCCGCCGGATACCGGTGCATCGAGCATGTCCAGCCCCTTTTCGGCGGCGGCGGCCGCCACCCGCCGGGCGGTAGCCGGATCGATGGTGCTGCAGTCGATGACGAGCGCCTCCGGCGAGAGCCGCTCCAGCACACCGCCCTCCTTCCCGTCGCCGAGATAGAGGCCCGCCACGTGGCGGCCCGCCGGCAGCATGCTGATGAATACGTCGACGCCGTCCGCCGCGGCGGCCGCCGAGTCTACGGGAACGCCGCCCTCCACCGCCCGCGCCAGTTCCGGCACCAGGTCGTAAACCCGCACCTCATGGCCCGCCGCCACCAGGTTTCTGGCCATGGGCCCGCCCATGTTGCCCAAACCCGCGAATCCAACCTTCGTCATCCGTCGTTCTCCAGGTCATGCAGGGGATTCCGGGGCCAGGGCGCTTCGAAGTGCCCCCGCACATGCGCCGCGTCCAGGCCGTCGAGATCGCCGTATCGCCAGCGCGGCCGGTTGTCTTTTTCGATAATCAGCGCCCGAACGCCCTCGGCGAAGTCCCCGTTATGGGCGCAGTGCGTGCCCACCGTCATTTCCAGCCGGAAACAGTCCGCAAGATCGAGGCCGGGGGCACGCCGAAGTTGCTCGATCAGGATACCCACCGACGTGGGGCAGCCCCGGCGCATCGTGGCGATGCCCTTGTCCACCCACCGGCTGGCGCCGGCCAGGCCGCCGATGCGGTCCGCCACATCGGCGTAGCCGCCCTCCAGGCTCAGGCTGTCCGGCACAGCCCCGAGCTGGGCTTCCGGCAACTCCGGCCCGGGCAGTGCCGACAGGGCCTCGCCCACCCGGTCGAAATCCGTCGCATCCCCCGAATAGTCCACGCCACCGAGTGCGCCGAGCACCTCCTGGCGGGATGCGCCGGCAACGCTGTGGGTGGCGATTCCGGCCGCCAGTGCATCCGCACAGTTGACATGGCTGCCGGTGCAGCCCAGGAACAGGGCAACCGCCGGGTTCAGGTTGCGCAGCAGCCAGGTGGCGCCCGCGTCCGGGAATAGGCCGATGGTTACTTCCGGGCACGCGATGCGCGAGCCTTCCGTCACCAGCCGGAAACGCGATGCGGAGTAGATGCCGAGGCCCCCGCCCATGACCACGCCATGGCCGAGCGCCACCACCGGCTTCGGGTAGTTGTGAATGAGGTAGTCGAGCCGGTACTCGTGCTCGAAGAACTGGAAGGGGTAGTCGTCCACCACCCGGCCGGCCGCGTGGTTCTTCACCATGGCGGCGTACAGCGCCTGGATGTCGCCGCCGGCACAGAACGCCCGGTCGCCGGCGCCCCGGATGAGCACGCAGGCGATGCGCCCGTCGTTGCGCCAGCCGCGCAGGGCGGCCGCGACAGTGTGCGCCATGCCGAGGCTCAGCGAATTCAGCGTCGCCTCGACATTGAGCGTGATTTCGGCCACCGCCCGGCCGCCGGGGGCGGCATGCTCTGCGATCAGGACATCCGCGGCATGCTGGGGAGCGGCCGCCATCAGCCGTTGACCCACTCTGCCGGCCGCTTCTCCAGGAAGGCGTTGACCCCTTCCTTCTGGTCACGGGTATCGAACAGGCCCACGAAGGCATCGCGTTCGGTCTGGTAGGCCGCCGCGATGTTGCCGGCACGGGCATGCTGTATCAGCCCCTTGCAGGCCGAGACGGACGGCGGGCTCTGGCGTCCGACAGATTCCGCGAGCGCCAGGGCCCGTTGCAGCGACTGGCCCGATTCCACCACATCCTCGACCAGGCCGATTGCCGCGGCCCGCTCGGCGTTCACCCGCTCTCCGCACAGGATGATGCGCTTGGCCCAGCCTTCCCCCACGGTCCAGGCCAGATTCTGGGTGCCGCCGCCGCAGGGCAGGAGCCCCACCGTGGCTTCCGGCAGGGCCATCTGCGCATGCGCCTCGGCGATGCGGATGTCGCAGGCCAGGGCGCATTCGAGCCCGCCGCCCATGGCGTAGCCGTTGATCGCGGCGATGCTCACGCCGCGGAAGTTCGCCAGCGCCTCGAAGGCGGCGCCGAAATTGCCGGCCATGGCGCCGGCCACTTCCTTGTCGCCGGCTGCGAACAGGTTCAAATCGGCGCCCGCCGAGAAGAACTTGCCGCCCTGGCCGGTGATCACCAGCGCGTAGATCTCCCGGTCGGCGTTGCACTGCTCCACCACGGCTTTCAGCGCGCCCAGGTTCTCGCCGTTCCAGGTATTGGCGGGCGGGTTGGCGATGGTGATCAAGAGGGTGTGATCGCGCCGCTCCACGAGCAGCAGGTCTGATGGGGAACTCGTCATGTCATGCTTCCGATTGCAGAGAATGTTCAGAGAATTTCGCTGGCCCCCTCGAGCAGCAGCCGGCGCGCGACGATCACGCGCATGATCTCGCTCGTGCCTTCCAGTATCTGGTGCACCCGCGAGTCGCGCAGGTAACGCTCCAGGGGATATTCCTTGATGTAGCCATAGCCGCCGTGTATCTGCAGCGCGTCGTTGCAGATATCGAAACAGAGGTCTGTGGCGAAGCGCTTGGCCATGGCGCAATAGACCGTCGCATCCGCATCGCCCCGGTCGAGCTTGGAGGCGGCCAGGCGCACCATCTGCCGCGACGCCACCAGGTTTGTGGCCATGTCGGCCAGCTTGAACCGCAGCGCCTGGAAACTGCCGATGGTGCGGCCGAAGGCGCGGCGTTCGCTCATGTAGGCCCGGCACTGCTCCACGGCCGCCGCCGCGGTGCCCACCGAGCAGGCGGCGATGTTGACCCGGCCGCCGTCCAGCCCGCGCATGGCGATTCTGAAGCCCTCGCCTTCTTTGCCCAGGAGACGCGCCGCGGGCACCATCGCATTCTCGAAAACCACCTGCCGGGTCGCCTGGCTGTTCCAGCCGAGCTTCGCTTCCTTGCGGCCGTACGAGATGCCCGGCGCGCCGGCGTCGACGGCGAAGGCGCTGATGCCGGATGCGCCGGTGCGCGGGCCGGAACCGTCGGCAACCCTGGCCATGACCACGAGCACGTCGGTGTCCCCCGCCCCGGAGATGAACGCCTTGGTGCCGTTCAGCACGTACCCGCCTTCGGCCTTCGTGGCGGAGGTTTTCAGGGCCGCGGCGTCGCTGCCGGCCCCCGGTTCGGTGAGGCAGTACGATGCCAGCGACTCACCGGCGGCGAGTGCCGGGCAGAGCGCATCCCGGGTCTGTGGGTTCGCGTAGGCGCCGACCATCCAGGTGGCCATGTTGTGGATGCTGATGAACGCCGTGGTGGAGGTGCAGCCCCGCGCCAGTTCCTCCAGCACGATGCTGGCGTCGAGGCGCGAGAGGCCCAGCCCGCCCGCTTCCTCCGGCGTATAGAGCCCGCAGAAGCCCAGTTCGCCGGCCCCCGCGATGGCGTCCCGCGGGAACTCCTGGTGCTCGTCCCAGTGCGCGGCCCGGGGCGCCAGTTCGTTGTCGGAGAACTGGCGCGCCGCATCCCGGAAGGCAGCCTGCTGGTCTGTCAGTTCGAAATCCATCGCGGTTTATCCTACGTCGAACCAGTCGATGGGAGCGAGCCCCCGGGTCTCGAGGTAGGCATCGGCGCGGGAGAAATGGCGGCACCCGAAAAACCCGCGGTGCGCCGAGAGCGGCGAGGGGTGCGGCGCGGCCAGCACGCAGTGGCGGGAGCGGTCGACGATGTCCCCCTTGCGCTGGGCATAGCTCCCCCACAGCATGAACACCAGCCCCTCGCGCCCGGTATTGAGGACGTTGACGATCTCATCGGTGAAGGTCTCCCAACCCTTGCCCTGGTGGGAGGCGGCCCTGCCCCGTTCCACGGTCAGCACCGCGTTCAGCAGCAGCACACCCTGCCGGGCCCAGGCATCCAGGCAGCCGCGGCTGCCGTCCAGGCGTCTGCCGGGGGCGCCGAGATCGTCGTTGATCTCCTTGAAGATGTTTTCCAGCGAGGGCGGCAGGGGCACGCCGGGCTGTACCGAGAAGCACAGGCCGTGCGCCTGGCGCGGCCCGTGATACGGGTCCTGGCCGATGATGACCACTTTCACGTCGGGCAGCGGCGTGAGGTCCAGGGCATGGAAGATGTTGTCTCCTCGCGGGTAGATCACCTTGCGCGCCTGTTTCTCCCGCTGCAGAAATTCCCGCAGGCGCTGCATATAGGGTTTTCCGAACTCGGCCGCCAGCGCCGCCTTCCAGGACGCTTCCAGCCTGACCCGGTCCCGGGCGTCGGCGCCTTCAGTCATGGTCGTCCGCGTGCTTCCCTGCGGCTTCGGCACGCGGGCGCAGGAGGGGAAACAGCAGCACGTCCCGGATGGAGGCGGAATCGGTCAGCAGCATGACCAGGCGGTCGATGCCCACACCTTCGCCGGCGGTCGGCGGCAGCCCGTATTCCAGGGCCGTGATGTAGTCCGCATCGAAGCGCATCGCCTCGTGGTCGCCGGTGTCGCCCCGGGCGGCCTGCTCGCGGAATCGCCCGGCCTGGTCGTCCGGGTCGTTCAGCTCGCTGAAGCCGTTGGCGATCTCCCGGCCGGCGATGAACAGCTCGAACCGGTCCGTCACCCCCGGGTCCGCATCGTTGCGGCGGGACAGCGGGGAGACTTCCGCCGGGTAGTGGGTGATGAAGGTGGGCTGGATCAGGCGCTTTTCGACGCAGGCCTCGAACACTTCCATCTGCAGCTTGCCGAGGCCCCAATCGTCTGCTATCTCGATCGAATCGACAGCCTCCTTGTCCTCATCCGGAAACTTGCGTCTCAGCCACTGTTCTTTGAGGAAGCGCCGCAAAGTGTCTTCATCCTCCACGTCCGACCGGTCGAGTGGCGTATGGCGCAGTATCGACTCGATCAGCGTCATTTCCCCAAAATCCTGGTCAAGGTCGATCTCCTCCCCCTGGTAGCCGAACGCCGTCCCGCCAATGACATTGGCACATACCTGGCGCAGCATCTCCACGGTCAGGTCCAAAAGCTCCCGGTAGCCCCGATAGGCCCAATAGAACTCAAGCATGGTGAACTCGGGATTGTGCCGGGTGGACAGGCCCTCGTTGCGGAAGTTGCGATTGATCTCGAATACCCGCTCGAAGCCACCGACCACAAGCCGCTTCAGGAACAGTTCCGGGGCGACGCGCAGGTAAAGGTCCATGTCCAGGCTGTTGTGATGGGTGACGAACGGCCGCGCCAGGGCGCCGCCGGGAATCGCGTGCATCATCGGGGTTTCCACCTCCAGGAAATCCCGTTCCTCGAAGAAGTTGCGGATCTCCCGCACCACCCGGGAACGCACCTCGAACACCCGGCGGGAATCCTCGTTGACGATGAGATCGACGTATCGCTGGCGGTAGCGGGTCTCCTGGTCGGCGAGGCCGTGAAACTTCTCCGGCAGCGCCCGGAGCGTCTTGTTGAGCAGCAGCGCTTCCGAGGCACGGACGGTCAGTTCGCCCCGGTTGGTCCGCATGAGCCTGCCGCGCACCCCCACAATGTCTCCGATATCCCAGAGCGAACGAACCTCGTCGTACGCCTCCGCGCCAAGGTCGTCCCGGGTCAGGTAACACTGTATGCGGCCGCTCACGTCCTGAAGCGTCACGAAGCTGGCCTTGCCCATCACCCGGCGCAGCATCACCCGCCCGGCGACCGCCGTGGAAACCGGTTCCGCTTCCAGGGCCGCCTTGTCGGAGCCCGCATGGTCTTTCTGCAGCGTTTCCGCCTCGGCCTCGCGGCGGAAGGCGTTGCCATAGGCCCCGCCCGCCGCCAGCCAGCGCCGGTGCTTGGCGCGGCGGCTCTCGATGACGTTGCGCTCGTCGCTCACCCTCAGAACCCCGCTTTCAGGCTTGCTTCCATGAAACCGTCAATGTCGCCGTTCAAAACCGCGGTGGGATCCGAGCGTTCCACACTGGTCCTCAGATCCTTCACCCGGGACTGGTCGAGCACGTAGGAGCGTATCTGGCTGCCCCAGCCGATATCCGCCTTCTGTTCCTCGATGGCCGCCTGCTCCGCCCGCCGGGCCTGCACCTCCAGTTCATAGAGCTTCGCCCGGAGCTGCTTGTAGGCATTGTCCCGGTTCTGGTGCTGGGACCGCTCGCTCTGGCACTGCACCACCGTATTGGTGGGCAGGTGGGTGAGCCGTATGGCCGAGTCCGTGGTATTCACATGCTGACCGCCGGCCCCGCTCGCCCGGTACGTATCCACCCGCACATCGGCCGGATTGATCTCGATATCGATATCGTCCTCCACCTCCGGCGACACGAACACCGACGCAAACGAGGTATGCCTCCGATTGCCGGAGTCAAACGGCGACTTGCGCACCAGCCGGTGCACCCCCGTCTCGGTGCGCAGCCACCCGAATGCATAGCTGCCCGAGACCTGCACGGTCGCGCTCTTGACGCCCGCCACCTCCCCGGGGGAGAGTTCCACGATCTGCATTTTGAAATTCCGCGTCTCGCCCCAGCGCAGGTACATGCGCAGCAGCATCTCCGCCCAGTCCTGTGCCTCCGTGCCGCCGGACCCAGACTGAATGTCGACGAACGCGTTGGACGGATCCCGCTCACCCCGGAACATGCGCCGAAATTCCAGTTCGCCGATCTGCTTCTCGAGCGGGTCGAGCTCCCCGTCGATCTCGTCGAGCGCTTCCTGGTCGCCTTCGTCCGCCGCCAGTTCCAGCAGTTCACCGAATTCCGCAAGGCTTTCCGGCAACGGCCCGAGCGCAGCCACGGTTTCCTCCAGCCGCGCGCGCTCCGTCGACAGTTGCCTCGCCTTGTCCGGATCGTCCCAGAGTCCCGGGTCGGCTAACGCGCGCTCGACTTCCTCGAGCCGCTCACGACGCGCATCGAAGTCAAAGATACCCCCTCAGCGCAGCCGTGCGCTCAGTGAGTTGCCTGATGCGTTCCCGAACGGAAGTGATCTCCGCCATGTCGAATTCGGCCAGCCCGTCCAAAAGCGCGCAAGTTTAACGCCTTTGAATAAAGTTGTTCCATGCGAGCCACCACCCCGGCCGGCCGGGACGCTGACGCGCAAGGAACAGAAACCCGCTGGGAGAGAGTAGGTGTGCGGTGCGGGTATCCGGCACCTTT
>JAPPHD010000023.1 GCA_028821125.1 Gammaproteobacteria bacterium | reverse complement strand
CTACACCGGCACGCAGATCTTCCAGCGCCTGCGCGAGAACGGCTTCACCGGCGGCATCAGCATCGTACGGGAGTACATCCAACGCGTGCGGCCACACCTGTTGTTCCCCGCGTAAGTTCAGTAGAAGTCCAGGATCATTTGCCGCATTGACCCATCACCGAACAAACGGTTGCGATGGAGCAAAGCGATAAATGCCGAGTTGTTTCCCCACGGCCAAGGCTGTTCTTGCAGCCTGTCATTCCCAACCAAGTTGATTGAGATCATGGCGCGCGCCTGGGGAGGGAGGGCGTAGCTCGACCGAGTCAGGCGCGCGCCATGAGCTTGCCGCAAACGCCCGGCGACCCGCCGGCGGCGGCCGGGTAAGCTGAACCCGTCGAAGAAGAAAGAGCAGTTGGCCCGCGCGGACCGTAACTCCGCCGGGCCGCGGCCGGGAGCTGCTTCGTTTTCGGACGGGGCTTACCGGCAAGCAATACGTTACGACCCAAGGCTGGCGCGATGCAACCCCGGCGCGCTGCCCGAACCATCCCGGTGGCGGCTGCTCACTTTCGGCTGGGACGACACGGTACTCGGTGATACGGTGCAATTCATGCACTACAATCTCTGCATGATTCACGAGACTTTGCGCGTGACGCCGGGCGACGCCAGCCGGGGTAACGCACCGGCGGCACGAGATTGGGGATAGTGGTCGATCTCGTCGAGTCCGCGCGGCCAGTGCCGAAGCGATGACGATGCAACCACCGATGTTCCGGGGCGCGCTGGTGGTGGTCTTCCTATTGGCGGGATGTTCGAGAGACGAGTGGACCGGCGTCGTCTACCCTGATCGAAACAACCTGCTCGAGTACACGAGACTGACTCCCAACACATCGCTGGAGGCCTGCCGGGAGACCGTTCGGCGGCACGCCGCGGCGGCCGGTTGGGATTGGGAACGCCTCGACTACGAGTGCGGCCTGAACTGCAAGCCGTACACGCCAGGCTCAGACCTACATGTCTGCGAGGAGACCTTGCGGTAAAAGCGCTCTAACCACGTGGCAGGGGGTCGTTAGCTCGATTGCTGTCCTCGCCGGGTGGATGGCGGTGCGTAGTCGGGCGTTTCGTGTCGGCCGCGCCGGCGGGTGCCAGTTTGGGTCGATGCGGCCAGAGCGGTCTCGGGTTGGCGTTCGCCGTCCCGTCCGTCAATGACGTATCCGCACCCGGCACCCAACGGATTGCGGTGCTCGCTGCGCAGCCCGGACGCCTCCGCCCGCCGAGATCACTTCGTCGAGCCGTTCCACGAGCTCGCGCGGCAGTGTCATAGAGGGAAAAAGCTTCCGGATGAAAGACGCCAACCCCGAAGCGTGACCGCCGAAAACACGGCTCGAATTCCTACAACTTCAAACCGGTGGATCTGATACAAGTTCACACCGTTGGTAGCACAGCTTGACACCGGACTTCGTGGACCGGAACAGCGCCCAGGGAAAGACCGAAAGGCACAGGTCGATGGTCGAGGCATCCAGGGCATAGACGGTGTTGTCGAGTTCCAAGCCCAGGTCGTCCTCGGCGTACAGCGGCCGCGCAATGCGGATCAGCGCCTGGGCGAACTCGGCGTAGATGCGCCAGTCGCGCTGTTTGTTGGCGTTGGCCAGCGTGTTGCGCGAGACCTTGCCGCGGATGCCCATGTGGTAGAGCTTGTTGTGCTGGGCGCGCAGACAGACTTCGATGTCGCGCAAGCTCTCGCGGCGGGCCAATTGCGCGAATGCCATGCACAGAAACTGCGAGAGGCAGGGGAAGGTTTTGACGTAACGGTTTCCCCCATAGCGGCGAACGCACCGGCGCAAGACAGGCATCGGCAGATGGGCCATGATCTGGGAGAACACGAGTTGGCCTGCATACATGATGGACAGCCTCGAAACAGAGGCGGCAATCCTTGCCGAAGCCCATCGGCCACTCAAGTCGGTGACACCGAAAGTTCGATATTTCTAACATAGAATCAATACGTTAGGATAAACTTCGACCAGTTGCTTGGGACACTAGTGACGTTAGGATAAACTTCGACCAGTTGCTTGGGACACTAGTGACATCACCAATTTCCTGCTAAAGACGGAAAATTTGTGGTTTTATGGATGAGGCACAATGGGTTACAAGGAAAATTGAATATTCGTGACTTGAGCGCGGTCCGGGCAGGGTTGCTATCATTTGATCCCTTAGCAGCCCGTGGCAAAAGCCAGTTTTGCCACGGGCTACTAGTCTTCGCACATCTCAATGGACCAACATGGACTACTCATTTCTAAGGGAAGACCAATGGAGAGCTCCGTATGCCGTCCATAAGTCGTAGTGGGGTCGAAATCTACTTTGAGGTTAATGGATCTGGTCCGGCTATACTGTTATCGCATGGATATGCGGCAACTACCGCAATGTGGAAGGGGCAGCTGGACGCATTCAGCAGGAATCATACCCTCATTACATGGGACATGAGGGGCCATGGACAATCCGACTCTCCCGGGAGTGCATCGGAGTACTCAGCCAATCACACTATTGAAGACATGGCTGCATTGCTCGACGAACTGAACATTGTTGACGCTACCATTGGCGGACTGTCGCTCGGGGGGTACATGTCGCTAGAGTTCCATAGAACTTTTGAGGATCGTGTGAACGCGCTGCTCATCATTGACACCGGCCCAGGCTTCAAAAGTGACGAAAGTCGCAACGCTTGGAATGTTCATGCCAATGGCACGGCTGACGTTCTCTCGCGCAATGGACTTGAATCGCTTTTGGGGCGGACCCCAGAAATGGCACAATCCAAGCACAGATCACTCGAAGGTTTGGTGCTTGCTGGCAGACATATGTTGACCCAACAAAATGCCAACGTTATCGAATCGTTACCCAGCATAAGCAAACCGACATTGGTTGTCGTTGGTGCAGAGGACAAACCTTTCAGAAACGCCTCCGATTACATGGCAAAGAAGATTCCCGGCGCGAAAATGAGTGTAATCGCAAACGCCGGCCACGCAGTCAACATCGACCAGCCTGACGAATTTAATCGAGTCGTTCTGGATTTCTTATCCAAACAAGGATTGTAGCGTGGATACATCTCTCACTGAAGACCAGTTCCATTTTCGTGAGATTGTTTATCGGTTCCTTTCCAGAAAGTCCACAACAACTGATGTTAGGCGACTCATCAAGCATAGCCCCGCCGACCCTGGAGGGAGCATGCGCGCGCGCAGGGGGCGTGTCAGAGAAAATCGGCTTGAGCCACAAAGCAAGTTCTCATAGCCTGTACCGATGAACGGCCTTGTCAAAATAACTGGCAATAGACCTACAAAATCTGTTGTCGATGATTCTCAGGCTGCCAGTTTACGCCACTCGGCCAAGGCAGAGGCCCGAAGCTGTTTGAAGATTTGGCGGTGGTTGAGATTGCTTTGGTGATTGAAGTGATTGTAAATCGAGGCATGGACTGCAGCGAACTTCTGCAGGGTCTTTATGTCCCTGAATCGCGCCATTGCCCCTTCCCGCCTTCGAAACGGGAGATGCGAGTTCTCGGCACGGTTGTTCAACCAGCGCCCGCATTGCTGCCGACCAGCATTCCCGAGTCCCGTCATGGCGGCTCGAAAGGATGGAAGACGATCGGTTACGATTGACCACGGTCGGCCATAGCGTTTCATCGTGCGCCTGAGGAACTTCAGCGCCGCTCGGCGATCTCGCCGGCTGGTGACGAACGCCTCAAGCACCTCGCCTTCGTAATCGACAGCGCGTCACAGGTAACGGCGCTCCCCGTTAATCCGGACAAAAACCTCATCGAGGTGCCAGCGCCAGTTCGAGTAGTTGCGTCCGCAGAGGCGCCGTTTCCGGATCTCGGCGGCAAACATCGGACCGAACCGATTCCACCAGTATCGAATCGTCTCGTGACAAACGTCGATTCCCCGTTCGAACAGGAATTCTTCGACCTGGCGTAACGACAACGGATAGCGGATGTACATCATCACGGCGAGGCGGATGATCTCCGGCGAGGTCTTGAAATAACGGAAGGGGTTGTTCATCAGTACAGGCTACGAGAGCTTGCTTTGTGGCTCAACCCGGTTTTCTCTGACACTGCCCTGCTGCAATCGACCTCTCGTGCCCGGCCCCTCAGTTATCACTTCACGTACCGGAATTGGGATGCCATTGCATGACGACGTATGGCGCCTTATGGAGGCCCGATTTGTAACGAATTGCAGAATAGTCAGACGGTTACGACACTTATGACGCCTCCTGGCAGCTCCTGACGGTCGAGCACGGATTATCCCCGCGTTGGCGGAGCTGAACCGTCGATCTCCAGAGACGGGCACTGTCCGTATTGGTGTTCCCCGCGTGCGATAAAACCTTGATCTTGTGCGTGGCACGTCACCGGCAACTGCCGCGGTATTTTTATTCCGCAGGATATGAAACGTTGATCTTCTTGATCGGGCCGAGTTGTCTCCAGATACCTTTGAAACCCCTTGGCATCACGAGGGCGTCTCCAGGGCCGTAGGTTTTCGATGAACCGTCTTCATTGGTAATCTCAACCTGACCCTCAAGAAAATACATGAACTCATCCACCGGCCAGCCAGTTATGCGCAACGTGACCTCCGAGCCATGGTAGAAGCCTGCCTCAAATTTTCCATCACTCGACTGATAGCTTGTCAAACCGCCCGCTACCGGGTTGCCGCCGGCAACGACCTTCATATAGGAATGGTCCGTCACGGCAGACAGTTCGACGGTTTCCAATTCGCCTGGCTTCAGATCCACTATGTTCTTAATCGTCATTTCCTCCTCGGTCGAATCGGCGCCGAACAAGATTGATCATTGTTGACTACGTCGGTTCTCATTCATGATCACAACCATTTCCCGGAAATTCCCCTGCATTTCCCAGGTCCCGGTGAATCCCTTCGGTACCAGTACACTCTCGCCGGCACCGAATCGCTGAGGCGACCCCCCTTCTTCGGTAAGGATGAGGGTTCCACTCACCACCGTGACAAACTCATCGATGGAGTAGTCCTTGATTCGCAATGTCATGGGCTTGGCTTCGTAAATCGCCACGTCGATATCGCCCGAGTACAGATACTTGTATCGATGCTCGGAGACGCCTGAGAGAATGTCTTCCTCTGGCCAGGGAGGAATATCGGTATTCATCTCCGAGTAGGGTATTTTCTCCGGCTCAAGCCTCAATGGGTGGGCCGTTGTCTTGTCGGCGTCTCCACCCAATGAAGACAATGGCAGCGCCGCAAGTACTCCGCCGAGTATCAGCGTCAGCAACCTGTTTTCTGTCATGTTTCTGCTTCCCTCAACGATTTCTCCCAACTTTGAATCCGGTTGAGGCTAGAAATTCATGCCGATCTTGACGCCGTACCACTGCGGCATGCCCATGTTGCCCAAGGCATAGTCCCCACCCGCCACTATCGCGCCCAGGTTGTCGATATACTTCTCGTCGAAAGCGTTTTCGACATAGGCTTGAACCTCCCAGCGCTCTGTGGGCGAACTCCAGAACGCGCGCAGGTTGACCAGCAAACGATCCTCAGCATAGTCAATTCGGTTCTGGCCAATGTTTTCCTCACGCCAGTCGTAGTCTGCCTGCAGTGTCAGGTTACCGCCACCGCCCAGCGATATGTGGTAGCGCACCACCCCATTGAGGGACCAGCCTGACCCCAGCTTACTGCCATCCAGGAAGAACGGGTCGCCGACAAAAGCATTGGCGCCGGTACCGAAGCCCGCATTGAAACCGAACGTTGGGGGGGCATTGACCTCTGAATCCAGCCAGCCCACCCCAAGGCTCAACTCCAGGCTATCCGCCGGTGCCATGAACAGCTCGAACTCCGCGCCGTAAATGTCCGCATCACCCACGGTGATGAGCAGGGTCACGGGTGCCGCAACGCCCGAATCATAGACAAGACCTTGCTTGTCTGTAACGTCCTGGTAGAACAGGGTCGCGTTCAGACTCATGCGCCCGTCCAACAGGGTCGACTTGCTGCCCAATTCAAAGGACACGGCCTCCTCCGGTTTCACGGCTCGCAACTGATTGAGGTCGCCAAACAACAAGTCCGTGGCGAAGTTGCCGGAACGAAAGCTGCTCGAAACGGTGCCGTAAACCAACCACTCGTCACGCGGCCGCCATTCCAGCCCAGCCTTGCCGGAGAAGTTGTCATCGCTGAGTTCCTGCGAACCGGGGAAGGTTTCGGTAAGCACGTCTGTCTCTTTTTCTTCGTCGGTGTAGCGAAAGCCGCCGATCAATCGGACTGTCTCGGTCAGTGACCGGCCAAACTCCCCGAACACCGCCCATGACTTCGTTTCCAGATCAACGATCGTTCCTGGAACCTGAGAACTGATCACACCCTCAAACGCCTGTACGTGACTGGTCGAACCGCGATCTTCGTAAAAATAGAATAGACCCAGCAGCCAATCTGTTTCACCGTTACCGCCCGACAAGCGGAACTCCTGGGTAAACTGGTCCGTTTCGCTGGTATAGCTATCGTTGTACTGGAAAAGGCCGCCGAATGTGCCAACCGCGCTGCCATCCTCATCGGTGTTGAAAAAGCGATCATGGCTGTCATAAGCGGTGATGGAAACGAGTTCTATCGAGTCCGACAACTGCCAACGCAATTTTGCCGTTGCCGACAGCGTCTCCAGGGTATACCGGCCGTCGCCATTGTCCGGGTCATGCTCGGTATACGGCCGCTTTACGCTCGGGTCCGGATCGCCGAAGGAGGGCAATCCAAAGAAGGCTCCGCCCCCGACACATTCCCCGCCCCAGATTCGCTCTGGCTCGCACTGCGCCAGAGTCGCCGGATCCAGCAGTCCCCAGAAATTGAATGCCTTGCCAATATCGTCGAGATCGCTGGCTTCGACCGATAACAGGAGATTCACCGAGTCACTGAGATCGATTTCCAGATGGCCGCGGGCGGCCAGCCTGTCGGTTACGGCCAGCTTTCCGCCGGCTGGCCCCTGGTTGGTCTGAAAACCGTCGTTCTCATGGTACTTGACAGCCAATCGGCCACGCACCCGATCGCTCAGCGGCCCGCTGATTGCGGCTTCAAGAATTCGGGTGTCGTACGAGCCGAGTTCAAGATTCGCATAGCCCTCCAGTTCCCCGGTGGGCTTGCGCGAAATGAAATGCACCAGACCCGACGTTGAGTTGCGGCCGAACAGGGTGCCCTGTGGCCCACGCAACACTTCCACGCGCTCCACGTCCAGCATTTCATTGCCACCGTAAAAGGCGGTAGGGCGATAGACCTCGTCGAAATACAGCGAGACGTTGCCTTCACCCGCCAGGGAATTGTTCAAAGTCGGGTTGCCGCGAATAGTGATACTGCCGTAGTAGGAATACTGGCTTATGTCCACGTTGGGCGTCTGGTAGAAGATATCCCGGGTATCCTCGAAACCGAAATCATCGACCATGTCGCCACTGAAGGCCGTCACGGAGATAGGCACATCCTGAAGACTCTGCTCCCGCTTTTGAGCGGTGACGACGATTTCTTCGATTGCGGAGCTCTGCGCCGAACCAACCGCTGGAGCGACCAGTGACAGGACGATCGCAATTTCGACGACCCATGAGCCAAATGACTTTCCGGACATGATTTCCCCCCGACCAGTTCTGGATTGTCGGTCTAGTTTATAGGTTAAACTAGTTTATAGATTAAACTAGACAAATAGTCCAGTATTTCCGTTTTGCCGCGCAGCAAACGGTCCGCTATCGATCGAGCCTGCGTGAAGCGATGCGCACGGGAACGGCAAAAGCGAGCGATGGCCGCTCGCGTTTGCGGCTGCATGTCAGTTCATCAGCAGCACCGGCTTGATCACCTTGCCGGACTCCACGTCTTCAACCGCCTGGTTTATCTCCGAAAACGGGTAGGTCCGGATCAACTTGTCGAACGGAAATCGTCCTTGCCGATAAAGGTTGACAAGGCGCGGCAAAAAGACCTGCGGCACACTGTCGCCCTCGATGATGCCGCGCACCGAGCGGCCGAACAGCACTGCGTTCATGTCCAGCTTGAACTCCGTTCCCAGCGGAGATACGCCCATGACACCGCAAACCCCGGTCAGCGTCAGACTGTCCACGGCCTGTCGCGCCACTTCCGGCACCCCGGTGCACTCCAGGGAATAGTGCGCGCCGGAGCCCGTAATCTCCTGAATCCGCACCACCGGGTCCTCGTTGCACGCATCGATCGTGTGCGTGGCGCCCAACTCGGCCGCTGCCGCGAGCCGGTCCGCCGAGATGTCGACGGCGATGATGGTCGCACATCCGACTACGCGCGCGGCCATCACCGCACTCAGACCGACAGTGCCGGTGCCGAAGACCGCAATGGAGGTTCCGGCCTGCGGCTTCAGCGCGTTCATGACCGCCCCGGCGCCGGTCTGGACGCCACAGCCCAACGGGCCGAGCAGCTCCAGCGGCAGGTCCGCATCGACCTTGACCAGGTTGGAGGTATGACACAGCGCGTGCGAGGCGAAGGAACTCTGCGCGAAGAAATGCCCGTGCACCGTCTGACCGTTCTCGCTCATTGCACTGCTGCCATCGGGCCGTGTGCCGAGGAAATTATGCTCGTAGAGCCCATGGCAATAGCCGATGTCACCCTGCAGGCAAGGCTCGCAGCTACCGCAGGTTTTGTACGAGACCGCGACGCGGTCGCCTTTCTCGAATGCTGTAACCTGGCTGCCGACTTCTTCGACAGTGCCGCTGCCCTCGTGGCCGAACACGCAGGGCAACGGCACCGGAAAGTACTGGTCGCGACAGACGAGGTCGGTGTGGCATATGCCCACGCCGGCGATTCGCACCAGCACCTCGTCGTCTTCCGGATCTGCGAGGTCCAGTTCGGCAATCTGGAACGGCCCCGACTTTTCCCTGACGACCGCAGCTTGAATTTTCATCTATGTCATTTCCTCACCAGGCGGGCCGCGCCTTGCCAGGAACGTGCCCGCGGCCAATGGTCCCGAATTATCAGTTGGAAGGAGCACCAAATCGGTCGCATCGTCACTCCGAGCGCGCTGGCGCTCAAGTTCAGCTTTGAGTTCGTCCGCCGTCGCTCCGCCACTCAGCATTGCATCTCCGATGATGAATGCCGGAGTGCCCGTCACACCAAGCGACTCCGCGAGCAGTCGGATCTCCTCCAGGTACCGAAGGACCTGTGGATCGCGCATATCGGCCCGCAGCTTCTCGACGTCGAGCCCGACGTTGACTGCCGTGGCGTAGAGCGAATCCATGTTCAGACGGGTGTTCGCCGTCATCAGGGCGGCGTGATAGGCGGCGAAGAGACCCTGCCGGTGGGCAGCGATGGCCGCCCGCGCGGCCATGATCGAGTGGCTGCCGTAGATCGGAAGCTGGCCATAGAGGAAGCGCACGTTCGCCTGCGTTGCCCGCACCTGCTCAAGCTCTGGATAGTTGGCTTTGCAGGGGGAGCATTGATAGTCGTAGAACTCGATGAACATCAGCGCCGAGCCCGCATCGCCGGAATAGGGCGTCAGAGGAGAACTCAGGAGATCGGCTCGTTCTTCGAGAACGAACCTGCGCTGGGAAGCGGCACGCCTGCGCTCTTGCTTCGAACGGGCTCGCTCGATCGCGTTCCCGATTTCCGGGTCGTCGATAACGAGTTCGGGGTGCTCGAGGAGGTATTGTCGAACCTGTTCGTGCGTGACCTGCGCGGTGGAAGCCTCGCCTTTGCCACCCTCTGCACAGGCCGCTGCAGTCAACACGATTGCAATTGCAAACAGGTTTTGCAGGACTTTGCGCACGTTCCGCTCGACCTCCCCGTTCGGTTTCTGTTCTAGCGAGCAGCCAGGTTGGTCGATATTGCCTGCAACACGAAAGAGTGCGGTTCGTCCAATCCGGTGGTGATTCGCAGCGAACCATCTGGCCGCCACTCGGTGCGGGGCGGCGTGGATCCTCTCGTGCCGCTGATCTCGCCCAGAGACTTGCCGTCCTTGATCAGCGTGTAGCTCTTCTCCGAATCGAGCTGGCGGACCGTGAAGGAAGTAGTTTCGCTTTTAACGGGCCCTGGCGCGAGGGTTACGATCAGTGCGTCCTTGCTCGCGTCGTAGACCGCCCGCGTGACACTGGCCTCGAGGTACTCGACATCGGTGATGTGCGGATCGGCGAAGTGCGAGTTGTCAAAGGGCTCATTGTAGATCTGCCAGAGCCCGTCTGCCGGATTGATGCGTGCAAACCCGATCAGTACGTTTCCCGTCACCGGCCCGACATTCTGAATGAACCCTTTTTCGTCCCGCGTGAAGTTCCACAGGTAGTCCGGGGTGGCCGGATACAGTAAGCCACCATCCATCCAGGTTGGATTGAAGTGCGCATCCGCATAGTTGGTCATTGTCTGAACCGTTTCGCTATCGCCAACCTCGGAGGCAAGCAGGGCGAACCAGCCAAAGTCGAAGGACACGGTATAACCCATGTCCTCTCCGGGAGCCCCCTTCAACATCGACGGTATGTAACGATTTCGCTGATCCGGGTAGATGCTCTCGATGAACTGCTTGTCCCACACATGTTGGGCATGGCCGTTCCAGCCATCGGCCCACGCGTAGGTCGCCGGAATGACCTGATCTTCCCGAACTTTAAGAAAATACATCGTGGTGTTGGTTTCCGGGTCAATGTAGTTCCGCTTCACCATCACCTTTTTGAACTCCCGTTGGACCTCGGTCGAGAACCTCGTGCCGCGTTTCAGGTCGTAAGACATGAGGCCGAGAATCGGATGCTGGTTGCACTCGGCGTAGACGGCGTTACGCTCACACTCGATTCCGCGGAAATGATCCTCCACGAATTGTTGATAGATAACCTTCGCCAGCCGGTCGTGATCGTATTTCATCTCGATGGGATCCTGGCCGTATTCCGTCGGGGCATAGCGAAAGGTGAGAGAGCCTGGTTCATCGTAGCGGTGATCGTCGAACAGTGTCGCGTGCAGACCCACCATTTGCAGCAGGTGGCCGCTGTACATGATGTTCTTCCTGATGATTGGATCGATCCAACCGTACCAGTCATCCTCAGTGCGCATCACGTTCTCGCCGCCCGCCTCGGTTCTTCCCGTGATGTCGTACTTGCTGACGTGCGCCCAGTAGTCCCACACGTCCTTGTAGATCATCCTCTTGATCAACCTGGCCGACGCTTCCCGATAGAGATCGCGGTGGGCAGGGGTGTAGTGGTAGTGAGCCGATGCCAGCGCGTAGTGTGCGAATGCGAACTGAAACTGGTAGGCGTGGAAGCTCATGTGGTAGACGGGATCCATCTGACCCATCTGGGAAAAATCGCCCTCAAGCTGGTTCGCCAGATTGATCATGTGGCGAACATGGCCCATCTGTTTGGTCGAGAGCGCCGGATAGTCCGCCGCGGCCGGTGCGTCGGCCAGCCCCGCAACGGGAGTGGCGACTGACATTGCGCCGACCCAGAAGGCGATGAAGTGAAATCGCAACGACATATCACACCTCCCCGCTAATGCAGGTCTGTTTCGACAATTCCAGACTGTCGATGTAGGCCATTATCATCTGCTGCCATTCATACCTGAACCCGGCTGCTCTATTGGGTTGCGATAAACTGACCGCATCGAGCCCCGTGCAAATCGCCAGCAACAAGGTCCGGCTGATGCTCTGTGCCCTGGTCAGGCCGATTTCCGGATGGCGAGACCGCAGTTCATCTGCCATTACCTCGACCGAACGCAAATGCTGTTGCTGCCTTCGCTCGTTGAAATCAGGGCTATATTTGTTGGCTTCATAAAATTCCACGATTTGATCATGCCTTTTCCACACTTTTTGAAGCCGGCGCTCAACCCTGGCCACGTAATCGACAAATTCAAGTTTGTCTTCACCAGGTTTGGGGTTGGTCTGTTCGTCGATTTCCACCAGAGCCCGGTGCATCACCGCCAGAAACACAGATCGTCTGTTTTCGAAGAAATGGTACAGCGTCCCTCTCGCAACACCTGCTGTTTCGATGATGGCATCGATACTGATTTCCTCGTAACTCTTTTCACCAAGGAGAGTCTCGCAGGCGTCCAGAATATCGTTGACTCGAGTAATCCCTCGAGCCTGAGACGGTTGTCGTTTCATGCCGGCAAGTTGGAGTGGTTCGACACGCCGGGGATTGCGGATAGTCACTCGCCCGGGCCCGAGGCAGCGGGATCGGACTCGACCTCGAAGGCAAGCAATGCGTTTCCGGGAGTAGTGCCCAGAATCGCATAACCGGAACCCCAATAGACCGTTCCGTCAACAACCGTGGGTCCGGGTCCGCCGAGTGCGCCCCCGTGAGCCTCTACTCCGTTAATGGTTTCGAAAGGGCGATTGCTCGAGTAGGACCACAGCAGAGCGCCATCGGCGCTTGAGAACGCACGCATTGTACCGTCCACTGAGCCTGTAAACACGACGCCGGGAATAGCGGTAATGGCAGCCTGATTTGCGGAGGTGCAATAGCTCGATGTCGGGTCCTCGCAGTTTTCGGGCTTGGGGATGATTGTCGTCCACACAGGGTGTCCGGATTCAGCATCCAGTGCAACCAGCCCACCTTCGGAATCCAGGGTCTCAGCACTTTCGAACTCGTGCCGGCTCTCAAAACCAAGGGGTACGTAGAGATGCTCGCCGTCGTGCGCCGGGCCCAGATTTCCGCCTGTCGACGTCTTGCGGTCCGAGGGAATACCTTGCCAAATGATGGCGCCATCGCGGTCTGGGTCGAGCACAGTGGTGGTTCGGCTTTCCTGTGACGCTATCAGGACCTGCCGCCCACCTTCCAGCGTGTGGAGAATCGGTGACGCCCCGATGTCATCGTTGGGCCCCTGTTGCTTGCCAGGACAGTTCTTCTGGTATTCTTCCGGCGTTTCTCCGCAACCGAAGTCATTGGCGTCGTCTTCAAGAAGCTGCTGCGACCAGAGCACTTTTCCCGTGCCCAGATCGAAAGCGAATATGGCGTCACTGGCACCGCCATCCGGTACCGGAACGTAGGCATTGGACGTACCCGCATAAACGGCATTCCGTTGAGGATCGATTGTCGGCGTACTCCAGATCGCCGCACCAGAGGGACCAAACTTCTGGACGCCGGCGCTGTTCTTCCACAACGGCTTCGCCTCTTCTTCCAGCGTATAGGTTTTCCAGATCCGATTGCCGGTTTTTGCATCAAGAACAGCAACGGCACCGCGAGACGTACAGCACTCGTAGTTTGCGGAAACACCCATTGGCTCCTCCCACGAGCCGACGGGAACAACGACGCGCTCACCCGCCGGGTCCAGAACAACGGAACCGCTGACCGCCGCCGCATGATGTGGGTCAACTTGTGTGACCCAAAGCTGCTCCCCAGTCTCCGCATCGAGGGCATAGACGTTGGCGCCGAAATCACCGAAGTACGCGGCGTACCGCCCCGGGGAACCCGGTGTGGGGCCGATACTGACCGTGCTGATCACCGGTCGCTGAGCCTCGAAGGACCAATGTACACAACCCGTATCCGCATCGAGCGCATAGACCATGCCGTTATCGCTCCCTACCCACAGCCATCCACCGCCCACCACGGGCTGGCTTCGCAGCGATGCAGCTCCAGGTAGACCGAATGCCCACTTCAACTTCAGTTTCGGCACTGCTGCTGCATCGAGACCCGCAGCGCCGGCGGACTGGTATCGGCCATTCGTGGTCGAGTCGGGGCTCCATCCGAGCCAGCGTCCACCGACAAGTGGATTGCCCAACTTCGCGCCGTCGGGGCATGCATTGGCCATGGCGTCCGCGGAGCGGTCGATGTCGACCAGTGGCCGTCCGCTCAACCACTCGGCAATTCTGCGCATCTGCTCCTCACTGAGCTCCTGAGCGTTCGGCTTCATCGTGCCAACCGTCATGGACTCGAATATCATTGCCGGCGGCATTGCTTTCAGTTCTGCGCGTGTGGGTACCCTCGTACCGGGTGCTGGTGTTTCATGACACGAGGCGCAGTACTCCTGGAATTCCATGACTCCCCGGTAGTCGGAAGTCTGGGCAGCAGCGGAGTTTGCAAGTAGAAGTGCACCCAGTGCCACGACGCAACGGAACGACATTGAATTCAGATTGACAAGTGAGTGCATCCTGGCCTCCCTGAGCTTGCGGTGCGCAAACTAGACAGCGAGTCTACTCTTTGAGGTATGGGCGGGCAAGTGATGTGTGCGGTTCATATCCTGCCGACAAATGTATTGGCGTAGTTCTCGATGTAGCGCCTCATGTCGTCCAGGCTGGCCCTCGGCCCGACCTCATCGAGGGTCGGCAGGTTGACGATGGCGGTCACGCCCTCGTCACTGAACTGCCTGTAGGCATCCATGCTGCTGCCTGCCGGGACGATGATCTCGAAAGGTTCGCCGCCTCGGCCTTCGGCAGCGAGCATGCCGTGCATCTCGGCAACCATGCCGCCGATCTCCGGGCGGCGGAACACGTGGGTGATCCAGCCGTTGGCATAGCGGGCGGCGCGCCTTTTGGCGACCCGGGCGTTGCCGCCCAGGTAGATGGGGATCTCGGCCGCGGGCGCGGGCGACATCCGCAGCCGGGGAAAGTCGAATATCTCGCCGTGATATTCGACCATCTCGCTGCGCCACAGCAGTTGCATGACCTCGAGCATCTCGGTGTAGCGGCGGCCGCGTGTGGCGAAGTCGATGCCCATGGCGGCGTACTCTTCCTTCATCCAGCCGGCGCCGCACCCCAGTGCCACACGGTTGCTGGACACTACCGACAGGGTGGCCATGGATTTGGCCACATCGAAGGGGTTGCGCAGCGGCAGGATGTAGATGCAGGTGGAGAACTTCAGGCGCGTGGTGACCGCCGCCATGGCGCCGATCGCCGCCCAGGGGTCCGGCCAGGGGTCCTCCTCCCCCCAGAACGGTTTGCCGTCCTCCCGGGTGCTGTAGAGCGTGCCCGTGGTGTCGAGTTTCTCGGGAACGAACATGTGGTCGACCAGCATGACGCCGTGGAAACCCGCGTCTTCGGCCACCTGCGCCAGCCGCGGGAGCATCTCTGGCGGCGCGAACCTCAGGAATTGCCAGAACTTCATGGGGGTTCTCCCGGTTTCACAAGGCGTCGCCCGGCTTGGCGGGATGCTTGTATCCATCCAGCCCCGCCCGGTGCCCTTGACCGACCATCTCGTTGACGATCGCATCGTAGTGGCGTTTCAGCCGCTTCGCGGCGTCGATGTGGGTGGGGATATAGAAGCGGGCGTCTCTTATGCCCGCCAGGGCCGCCTCCGCCGACTGGGCGGGAGTGACCGCCTGGGCGGCCAGGCGGGGCGTGACATAGCCGCGGTCCCGTGGCGGAGCAGGCTGGCTGCCGAGAGCGCCGGGCCGTGTCTCGCTTGAGTTGTGCATGATCTCCGTGGCCACCACGCCCGGCGCCAGCACGGAAACCCCGATCCGTTCCGGGGTCAGTGCGGCGCGCAGGTCTTCGCAATAGCCGACACAGGCGTACTTGGAGACGGTGTACGGCCCCAGCGGGATGTGGCCGCCGACAACCAGACCGCCCATGGAAGCGGTCACCATCACGTGGGCGTTGCCGGCGTTCGTGCGGAGTTGTTCGATGAAGGCGTCCACGGTATGAATCACGCCGAACAGGTTCACTGAAAGAACGTACCGCCAGTCGGCTTCGTCGCGATCGATGACGGAGCCGAAGGGCATCACCACCCCGGCGTTTGCGCAGAGCAGGTTGACCGGGCCCAGGTCCTGTTCCATGCGCGCCGCCAGGTTTTCAAGCGCTTCGCGATCGGTCACGTCGATCGTGTACGGGTGCGCGCGGCCGCCGATGCGCCCGGCGACGGATTCGGCCCGCTCGGCGTGCACGTCCAGAACCGCCACCCGCATGCCTTCGCCCGCCAGGGCCAGGCACAGCGCCTCGCCGATGCCGCTGCCGCCGCCGGTGACTGCGGCCACGCCGCCCGAGAAATCCATCGGTGATTTAACTGTACTGGCTCAGTCCGGAAGCACCGGCCCGAGGCGAGATGCGCCGCAGGTCGATGTCCACGTCGGTATAAATGGGCCACCGGGCATCGAGATTGAGCAGCGTCTTCATGCGCGGCGGCGTGCGCTCCAGGAACTCGTCGGTAACCTTGTCCCAGTAGATCTCGGCCTGCTCCAGGTAGGGGCGGCCGTAATACATGATCAGGTTCAGGCGCAGGCCCGGTGAGGTCTTCCTGTAGGCGCCATGCCAGGTGTTGGAGTGCCAGACGATCAGCGACCCGAAGGGCGCCTCGACGGGAATCGCCTTGTCGTTGGCGTGCGGGTCCCGGTCCTCGCGCCTTGGATGGCTGCACCAGCGGTGGGAGCCCGGCACCATGGCGAGGCCGCCGTTCTCTCGGCTGTAGTCGGTGAGGCACCAGGTGGCATTGGCCATCTGAGCGTACACCGGCAGCGGGGCGGGCTGGCGGCTGAGGTCGTTGTGCATGGCCGTCACCTGGGTGCCGGTTCCCTTGACCTGCGCGTTAAGGCTAAGTAGCTGGCAACTGCGCCCGCACAGGTAGTCGACGATGGCCATGGCAGCGCGGTTGAGCACCACCTCTTCGAATATGGCGCCTGCGAAGATCAGGTAGAAAAGGTTTGCATAGGCGCCCTTGACGCCGCTTCGGTCGGTCCGGACGATGCCGGCATCGGCATC
Source organism: Gammaproteobacteria bacterium (assembly GCA_028821125.1). GTDB lineage: Bacteria > Pseudomonadota > Gammaproteobacteria > Pseudomonadales > Azotimanducaceae > Azophilus. Next base: position 17,316 of record JAPPHD010000023.1, on the reverse strand, counting down.
GAAGCCCACGAGACGGTCCGCGCAGACCTCGAGCACCGCATCGCGGAGCCGCTCGGTGTATTCAATGGGGGCGGCGACTCCGGGCTCGAGCACCGTGTAACCCTGCACATCGAGTTCGGTGACGTACCTGTGCAGGTCGAGGGCGTCGATCTCTTCCAGGATCTCCTGCCGATCACGCTCCGGATCGACTCTGTCGGTCGGGCCGTCGAAATCGAATTTCGGCATGGTCGTCGCTTGAGGTAACTCTTTTGGCGATACACTATAGCCGCGCGTGCGGGGGGCGGACAATGCGAGGGCCGGCTGGAGCGAGAGGATGGACGACTGGCGCGGCAAGACCGCCGTAGTCACCGGGGCCGCCGGCGGCATCGGCGAAGCGATTGCGGCAAAAGCGGCCGCGCTCGGCATGAACCTGGTGCTGGCCGACATCGATGGCGCAGGGCTGCAGGCCGTTCAGGATGACCTTCAGGCGCGGGGTGCGCAGGTGTTGTCTGTGGCGGCCGACGTGGGGCGGCTTGCAGACGTGGAAGCGCTGGCGGATTCGGCGTATGCACGTTTCGGGGCCGTGCACCTAGCCTTCAACAATGCAGGCACCATGACGCCCGGTTCGCTGCTGAAACTTCCCCTTGAAGACATGCGCCGCATGGTCGACACCAACCTTTGGGGCACCCTGTACGGGATGAAGGTCTTCATGCCGCGAATGCTCGCCGACGGCGCCGGGCACGTGGTGAACACGAGTTCCCTGAACGGGCTGCTTGCCTATCCGGCCATGGCCACCTACAACGGCACCAAGGCCGCCATAGTCAGCATCAGCGAAACCGTATTCCACGAGCTGGCGGCGCGCAATTCACCTATCGGGATTTCCGTTGTATGTCCGGGGGCGGTGAAAAAGAAACGGGACGCCGGCATGACGGGCCATGGATCCCGGAGCGCGAGCGACCGCATCTCGAGGTTCCGCGAGGCCACGGGAATCGCCGCAGGCCAGGTGGCCGACTGCATTTTCGAAGGGCTGGCCCGAAACAGGTTCTGGATCTTCACGCATCACAACTTTCACGATGCGCTGAGCGCGCGGGTCGACGCCATGATCGGCGAGCGCGCCCCGGTATTCGAGTTGCCGATCTAGGCGCTGCGCACGATGTGTGACCTGGAGTACGCCGCATGGGCGATTTCGACGGGCAGGTAGCCTGGATCACCGGAGGCGTGAGCGGGATCGGCGGCGCCACCGCCCGTTCGCTGGCCGCTCAGGGCGCGCGGGTCGGTGTACTCGACATCGACATCGGCAAGGGCGCCTCGATGATCGAAGAACTGGGCCTTGCCGCCGAAGAATGCGATGTCGCCGACCAGGCGGGCCTGCACCGGGCGCTCGATGCCCTGCACGCGCGGCTCGGCGAGCCGCAGATTCTCGTGAACGCCGCGGGTGTGAGCTATGCCGGCAAGGTCGCCGGGCACGACATCGCCGGTTGGCGGCGGGTGCTGGACGTCAACCTGACCGGCCCGTTCCTCACTACCCGCTACGTGCTCGGCGGCATGATCGGGCGCGGCTACGGCCGCATCGTCAACATCTCGTCGGGCAATGCCCTGCGGCCGTCCACGGGATCGGCGGCCTATGGCTCCTCAAAGGCGGCGCTGCAGACCCTGACCAAGGCGGTCGCCTACGAAGGGGCGAAGCACGGTGTGACGTGCAATGCGGTTTCCCCGGGAACGGTTGATACGCCCATGGCCCGGGCTTTCGTAAAGCCGCCGCATACGCTGGAAGACCTGGTGAAGGGCAAGGCGTTCTACAATCCCATGGGCGCGTTGCTGCAACCCGAGGACATCGCGCGCATGGTGGTGTTCCTGTGCCACCCGGACTCGCGCTACATCACTGGCCAGACACAGTACGTCAATGGAGGCGGCGTAATGCCGTAGACGCAGAAAGGTGAACGTCGAACAGGAAAACAAGAGCAAAGGTGAAGCGGTCAACGATCTTATCCGCAGGGCCCGCGGGATCGAAGCCACCCGCGCTCGGCTGATAGAGGCCGAACTCAGCGGATTCACGGATTTGTCTCGTGAAGAGATACGTGCCGAAGCAATAAAGGAGTCGCGGCCCGGTCCTTGAGGCTCGATAATTCGGACACGCTTTTGTTGCTCAGCGGTATTGCCGGGGACTCACGTGAACCAGTCGGCCGCAAAATCGTTAACCGCACTTCCATCGAGGTCTGCCATCTTGATGGCGGCCAGTTTTGTGGCGAACCGGGAAGTTTGATAGCGGAGCGAGGGATCCGCCTTCTCGGCCACCGCCACGAGGCAGGCCGCCGCGTCTTCGGGTGATTGCTCGCGGCCTTCGCCCGCGGCCATCAGCGCATCGTACTGCGCCCGCAGTGACACATACGCATCGTTCGCCGTGCCTTCCGCGGCACGATCGAAACCCCGGCTGCTGCTGCGAAAACCCGTATCGACCGGCCCGGGTTCCACCAGGGAGACGTGCACGCCGAACTGTGCGGCCAGCGGCCTGAGCGACTCATACAGCCCTTCCAGGGCGAACTTGGAAGCGCAATAGGCGTCCTGAAACGGTTGGCCGAGCAGGCCGCCCAGGCTGCTGACGGCAATCAGCCGCCCGGAACCGGCTTCGCGCATGCGCGGCAGCACGGCCTTGGTGGCGCGAACGACGCCGAAAAAATTCACCGCCATGGTGTGCTCGATCTCTGCCAGCGAGCACTCTTCCAATGCCCCGATGCAGCCGGCGCCGGCGCTGTTGACGAGCACGTCCACGCGACCGAATTGGTCGAATATCTCTGCGAAGGCGTTGTCAACGGAGGCGTCGTCGGTGACGTCAAGGGGAACGATGCGCAGGTTTCCCGGTGCGGATTCCGCGGCTTCGCGCAGCGCCGAAGCGCCGGGGTCGAGGGCCCCGGCCGCAACCAGGTATCCGCGCTCTGCGAACTGTTTGCAGGCACTCAGCCCGATTCCGGAGTTGGCGCCGGCGACGACGACTCGTTTTCGCGTTGGCATTGCCGGGGCGTGTTCAGCCGTAAGTGTCGCGGTATTTGGCCACCTGGTGGGCGATCAGGCCGCTCAGGTCGGGGGCCGGAGGGTCTGGCAGGCCGATAGGCCCGTCCTCCCGGGAGGGCAGCAGCACCACGGCATGGCCGGAAGACGAGTTTTCCTTAGCACGATTGGTTGCCGTCAGGTTGATGTGCACCGCCCTGTGCGCGTCGATGACCTCCTTTGCCGTTACCTTGCCCGTCATCCAGGTGGTATCGCCGTGGAAATTGAATTTGTGATGCTTGGCGGTAAGTTTCCATAGCCAGGCATCGTCGCCCATCCAGTCGCTGATGAGATGGGTGAACCACACCTCCCGCTGGGCCCCGTAGTCGTAGGCCGAGGAAAAGCCAAGCCGTTGCGCCCAGTCCGCCTGCCAGTGGCAGCGCTGGACGGTGTCGGGAATGCCCATCGGGTCCTTGGGGAACATGCCCGGAACCTTCTTGCGCACGTTGCGGGTCATGCGGAAGGCCCCGGGGGGCGACATGTGCATTCCCCAGCCCATGTGCCACAGGATGATGTCGGTGAGTTTGAGCGGCCCTTTTACCATGGGCCCGAGGGTTTCCCCCACCGCGACATTCTCCCAGTAGCGCGGCTCGGCGCCCCGGCGGGCAGCCGCCTCGGCGTCGTAGCAGGCATCGATGGCGTCGATCTCGGCCTGGGAATAGGGCTCGGGCGCCGGTGCGGGCTCGGCCTTGTTGCGGCGCTTCCCGCTGTCCGGGTCGCGCTCGGTCGCAAAAAAGGTGCCGCGCCGCATGGCGACCGGGTCGCCGTGCTGGTTGCGCTGGAAGATGCCTCGCACCTCGTGAATCGACCTGCCGCCGGTGCGCCCCTCGGTGAGCCGCGTTCCCACCAGCGCCTTGCGCAGGTAGCAGCGGTCGCCTTCGCGCAGGGGCTGCCACCACTCGAGCTGCATCTCGGCCTGGTAGAGGCCGAGGCCGGCGAGGGGATCGCCCTTCGTTTTGCGCTTCATCTCCGGCGACAGCGGCCCGACATCGTCTTCGCCCATGGTGTAGGAAAACGCCGGCGCGGCGATCAGCCCGCCCCAGCGCGTGCCGCGCCCGTATTGCGCATCGCAGTACAGGGGGTTGTCGTCGCCGTAACCCCAGGCAAAATGGCGGGCGCCGTCCTGGGTCACCACGTCGTTGTGGTAACGGCGCGGTTCGGGCACCTCGATGCCCACGCGTTCGCGCATGCGCTCAAGGGTCTCATCGGTAATTCGTATGATGTTCCCTGTTCGCGGTTCGGCCACTGCCACGTTCCTCCAAGATGGCCGCGCATTAGGCGATATGGCGCGAATTTAGTCAACGTATTAAGATGATTGGTTTCGGGAGGGACGTTGGGAAATATCTCCAACCGGATGATTTGCATGCCGGTTGATAGCTGGCGGTTGCGGTTTCGCCTGCGATCGGGAAATCGGTAAGGGAAGCACCGGGTGACAGGTGAGACTTCCCGGCCCCACACACTCGACGGGGCGGCGCTGATGGCGGAGGCGGAGCAGGTCGCCGGGCTGTCGGATTGGGGTGCCGACCGGTCGTTCGAGGTGGGCCTCGGCAAGCTCGTTGACGCGTTGGAGGCCATGCCGTTCGCCGCGGCGCTTCGCGAAGCGGTGCAAGGGCACGTGGCGCAGCTATTGACCACGAGGCTGCAACTTGAGGAGGATGCCCGGCGACACCCGGAAGTTCTCACGGGCGAGATTCGCCGCCCGCTGATTGTCGTGGGATTGCCGCGTACGGGAACCACGTGGCTTTTCGATCTCCTGGCGCTGGACCCACAGACGCGGGCGCCGCTTACCTGGGAGGTGGACGCGCCGTGCCCGGCACCGGATTTTGCCAACTTCGAGACCGACCCCCGCATCGCCCGAAGCCAGGCCGGAATCGATGCCATGCTGCGGGCGGTGCCGGAGCTGGCCACCATGCATCCTTTCGGCGCCACCATGCCGGCGGAGTGCAATGCGATTCTGCAACTTCACTTCGCGAGCCCGAATTTCTGGGCCTCATATGACGTTCCGGATTACATCCGCTGGCTTACCGATGCGCCGGCGGCGGGGGCCATGAATACGCACCGGCGGGTTCTGCAACAGCTTCAGTGGAAAGGCCCAAAAGGGCGCTGGGTGCTGAAGTCGCCGCCGTATCTGCTGATGCTTGAAGACCTGCTGGCGGCGTATCCGGATGCGTGCCTGGTTCAGACCCACCGCGAGCCGGCAAAAATGGTGGCGTCACTTGCGAACATGATCCGGGCTTTGCGCCGGGCGCGCCTTACCGGCATTCCCGAGCTTCTGGAACCGAAGCCGATCGCCCGCACGGTGCTTTCCCATTTCGGCGCTGCGCTGGAGCGAGGCGTGGCAAGCCGAAAAGACCCGGGCGTGGAGGCGCGGTTCCTGGACATTGCCTACCGGGACCTCGTTCGGGATCCCATCGGAGTGGTCCGCAGGATATACGGTCGCTTCCGGCTGCCGTGGCCGACTGCCTTTGAAGATCGGCTGCAGTCACATATCGACAGGCCACGCAGCGCGGGCCACGGCAAACACACCTACGACCCAGCCGAATTCGATATCGATGCCCTGGGGCTTCCGGAGCAGTTTCCGGAGTACCGGGCTCGCTTTGACGATCTCCTGGAAGACGGTTGATTTCTCAATAACGGGTGGAACAGGATGATCAGCGGAGAAAAGATCCTGGTTACGGGAGCCAGCGGATTGGTCGGGATGCAGTTGGCCGGCTACCTGGCGCGGGAAAACGAGGTGTGGGGGCTGGCACGCTACGCTACCGCCAGCGATCGTGGCCTCAACACCTACGCCGGTGCGGGCGAGCAGGCCCGCAAGCAGGTGGGTCTTGAAGACTTCGGGCATGCCCCGCTGCCGGAAGGGCTGGATCGCCATGGCGAGGCTGCGGTTTTCCACCTGCGCTACGCCGCGGCGGACTACGGCCTCGACGAGGTCGTCATTCGCTACGCGTTCAACGGCTACATGAATCGTTTCGGAATCGAAGCGGAAACCTGGAACCTACCGGGGAGAACACATGCTCAACGGAAAGAAAGTGCTCATCACCGGGCACACGGGCCAGATCGGTCATGCCGTGGCCGAGTACTGGGCGCCGCGCTGCGAACTCTGGGGCCTGGCCCGCTATTCCAGGCCGGGATCGCGGGAGGCCGCCGAGAGCATGGGCCTGGTCCCGGTGGTATGCGATCTGACCAACGGAGATTTCAACAGCGTGCCGGGCGATTTCGATTTCGTGGTGCACTTCGCCGCCAATACCAATCCGGCGACCCAGGACGAGGGCATGGAGGACAACGCGGACGCTACCGGGTTGCTCATGCATCACTGCCGCGGTGCGCAAGCCTTCCTGCACGTCTCGACGACCGGTGTGTATTCTCGCCATCCCGATCATTTTCATCGCTACCGCGAGGGCGACCGCATCGGCGGCGCCACGGATTACGCGCCGTTTTACGGGGGGTCGAAAACCCCATGCCGCAGGGGGCCCTGGACAACACCAGGCGCATCGCGCAAGTCGGAGCGTGCGAAGTGACTTGGCGGGAAGGCATGCGGCGATTGGTGGAAGCGCGACGCCCGGATCTGCTCATGGGCGGGGAGGATCAATAGCATGTTCAGTCGGCGTGCGAGCCTGGGCTTCGGCGTCAGGGCAGTGGGTGCGGCGGCGTTGTTGCGCGGATGGCCCGCATCGGCCGGCGGGGTGCAGGGAGAGAGCCCGGGCAGCTTCGACGTGACGGGCGGCTACGATCCGGCACTGGACTATCTGCTGGCGCAACGGCCTGACGATCCGGCCATGCGTGAGAGCGTTTCCATGTGGATATCTGACGACGCGGGCCGATTCGGCTTTCCCCGGTTCTGCATAGAAGCGCTTGCCGGTGCCTGGGAGCAACGGGGCGTGCAAGCGAACATCGCGTTTCCGGACGGTCGGGTTTTAAACGGCGCAGGGGGATTCGCGCCGGCGCCGGCAAAGCTGGTGGAAGGCCGCGCGGTGACCCTGAACGCGGGCCCGCTTACTTTCGAGGTTGTCGAGCCGCTGCGGCGCTGGCGCATGACCTTCGATGGAAACGCCGACGAGACCACCGTAATGCGACAGGCCATGGGCGAGCAGGGTGGCCGGGCGCGCCGTGTCCGGATTGAAATCGACGCGGTAATGGCGGCGCCGCCCTGGACGCCCGGCGAGCAGGCGGCCCGCATCGGCGATCGTGTCACCGAGCGTGCGGTAGGCGCCGTGGGCGGCCACCGGCACGAGCAGTTGTTCCGTTGCAGCGGCCGGTTTGCCATCGAAGGCGAGTCGGACCTTGCCTTCACGGGCACCGGCTTGAAGATCCGGCGCTTTGGCGTGCGCAATGTCGGCGATTTCCCCGGTCACTGCTGGCAGTCGGCCCTGTTCCCGAGCGGCAGGGCGTTCGGCATGATGGCATTCCCGCCACGCTCCGACGGCACGCCGGCGTACAGTGAAGGCTATGTCTTCGACGGTCGGCGCAAAATCTACGCAAGGCTCGTTGAAGCGCCCTGGATGACCGGGTTCGTGCCGCATGGCGGCCCCGTGGACGTGGTGCTCGAAACCGAAGCAGGCCGGACCCGCATCACGGGGAAAACCCACGATTCCACGTATCTCACGCAGGGGGTACCCATGTTTGGCGACTGGCCCCACGATCGGGGCAGTGCCCTGCCGTTTCATCAGGGCGGGGCGCTTTATACCTGGGGCGACGAGTCGGCCTACGGAATGATCGAACGCTCGCTGCCTGCCAACGGGTCGAGCGGCTAGCCCGCAAATCTCGGTAGCCAATGCAATAACTAAGGTTGCCAAGAAGTAATTGCCCGAGTTCGGCATGAGCGCCTATTGCGGCATGGGCCGCTTGCAGCCGAACGAGGTGGAGGGCAGCTTCAAGGACTATCAACGCGCCGTGGCGATCGCTCGGGAGATTGCTCAGTAGAGCTAGTGCTCCTTCCAACTGATACGGCATTATCAGTTGGAAGGAGCACTAGTTTTGTGGTGCTGTTCACGGGCCCAGTGCGTTGATCGGGACGAGGCCGACTTCACCGGGCCGAAAGTATCCATAGCCGCCAGGAACGATCACCGCGAGAGCGGTGGGTTTGCCATGGTCGGTTCCAGCCAGCCGTTCCGCGACTCGGAGCAGATTCTTCCGTCCTTCCGCTATCCAGCGCTCTCCCAGCTTGATCTCGAACGCAGCCCAGCGGCCGTCCGCCGTTTCCACAATGGCGTCCACCTCCAGTCCGTCCTTTTCCCGGTAGTGGTACACGCGGGCGTCCGCAGCCTGCGCATGAACGCGCAGGTCACGCATCACCAGCGACTCGAACAAAAGTCCGAAATAGTTGAGATCGGCCAGCAGACGATCCGGCGCGATTCCCAAGGCCGCCACGGCGAGAGACGGATCCACGAAGTGACGTACCGCGGCCGCGCGAAGCCGAGTGCGGGAGCGCAGGTTCGGAGACCAGGCTGGCTGGTCTTCCACCACCATCAGCCGGGTGAGCGCCTCCAGGTATTCCGTAGCCGTATCCGGATTCAGTTTTTTGCCGTTGGCTCCACTGACATCAGCGGCCAATCTACTCGTCGCCACGGGAGTCGCTATGTTTCTTGCCAGTGACCGCAGCAGTCGTTCCACCCTAATCGGATCATGTGACTTGCCGCTCGCTTGCGAGATGTCCACATGGCTGACTTCCCTGATGTAGCCGCGATTGGCGCGAATTGCCGCGGCCGAGGGCTTACCGACGTTTGCCGGCCAGCCCCCCGCGCAGAGGATTTCGGCGAGCGAGGAAATCGTCATTTCTTGTCGCTCTGCGCTTTGCGGCTCGCTTTGGAGCAGCTTGGCGAATGAAATCGAGTTCGATGACTTCCCCAACTCACTCAGGGTGAAGGGCCGCATCCGCAGCCGGGTAAAGCGACCCGCTCCGGAGTGCCTGGTCTGGTCGTCGGCGGGTTTGGCCGAGCCGGTGAGTATGAACTGGCCCGGGCTGCGCCTGCGGTCAACTTCATGCCGCACATGATTCCAGATGCTTGGTGCGAGTTGCCATTCGTCGATCAAGCGCGGCGTTTCGCCGGCTAGCACTGCTCCAACGTCCAAATCGACCATCAGTTTCGCGTTTTCGTCACGGTCAAGTCGTACCTCGCTTGATGCCGCACGCAATGCCGTTTCGGTCTTCCCGCAAGCCTTCGGGCCTTCAATGAGCACCGCTCCGCTTGCTTCGAGCAGCAGGCTCAGTTCCGCATCGACGATTCGGGGAAGATATTCCATGGTCAAGACAACTTCGCGCTGAATTGCTGGCTTGGGCCGCCAAACTGCGAAATCGACGGCGCACCAACCACTCAACCAGTGATTTGACGACTATCTAACCTGTGATTTGGCGAACTGTCAACCGGTGATTTGTCGAAAAAATAACCGGATAAATGTCGAGCATTCAATCGGTGATTTGTCGAGCCTGCTGCGGGAGCCCGCCAGGCACTGACCTTGCGCACCGTTCCGGCGCAGCCGGAACCCTCGCTTCAGCTTTGCTCGCCAAGCAGCCGTTGCGCAACGGCACGACCCACGTCGTTCTCGAACCGCTCGCTCCCAAGACCTGGATGCAGCGCTTGCTGCCCCTATTTGCCGGTGAAATTCCCGACGCGCCGCTCGGCGACCGCTCGAATGCCTTCCTTGTGGTCATCGGTCGACTGCAGCCACTTCTGTTCGGCCCATTCCTTGTCGGTCTGCTCACGTACCTGCTGGGCGAGCCCCTCGCGCATGGCCGCACGTATGGTCAACAGCGATAACGGCGCGTTCTCGGCGATCTCGGCGGCGAATTCCATGGCCCGGCTGCGTAGCGAGGCGGCGTCGGTGAGGATGTCGGCCAGCCCCCACTCGTAAGCCGTCTCGCCGTTGATGCGCCGTCCTGTGAGGAACAGCAGGCTTGCCTTCTGCCGGCCGATCAGGCGGGGCAGGGTGTGGGTCAGGCCGAAGCCGGGATGAAAACCCAGCTTGACGAAGTTGGCGGTGAACCGCGCCTCGGGGCACACGATCCGGAAGTCCGGCATGACGGCGAGCCCGAAGCCGCCGCCGACCGCGGCGCCCTGGATGGCGCCGATGACGGGTTTTTTCGCTTCGAACAGGCGCACCGCGGCGGCATACAGCTCGTTGCCCCAGCCCTCGGGCCGGTCCTTGGTTTCGCGTTCCGTCTTTGGGCTCGCGAAGTTGCGGCCGGCACAGAAGTGCTTGCCCTGGGCGGCCAGTACCAGGGCGCGAACCTCCGGGGTCTCGTCCATGCGGTGAAAGGCGTCCCCCAATGCATGAATCAGGTCCTCGTCGAAAAAGTTGTTCGGCGGCCGCTGGATTTCCACCAGCGCCACGTGATCGTGAATCTCGATGGCGACATCGCCGATCCTGTCCATGCTCCGGTCTCCTGTTTCAGCAAGCGGCCTTTATAGCCCATCGCTGTAGGGGATGCATCGACTGGGGTACGCGAGCGGCCGGCGGTCATGGTGGGCAAGCCCAGGCTAATGGGTTAACTTTATTCTGGAGGGAGCAATCATTCTTGGAGGCATGCCATGGCTGAAGCAGTTGCGTACACGATTCCAGACCACGTGCCGCCGGAGCTTGTCTGTGACTTCGAACCGGAGTATCCCCTGGAAGAACTGAAGGCGCCATACGCGCTTCTCGATCGTATTCGCGAGCAGGCGCCGGACCTGTTCTATCTGCCCAGAGACTGGCGGCCGGGCCGGGTTACGGGCACCTGGGTCGTGCAGACCGCGGAATTGATGCGCGAGGTTTTCCAGAACGGCGAAGTGTTTTCCAGCCGCATTATCGTGGGTGGCGGCACGAACGTATGGCCGCGCAAGCTGGTTCCCCTCGAACTCGACCCGCCCGAGCACACGAAATACCGAAAGCTCCTGGCCTCGGAGTTCTCGCCGAAGATGATCAACGGCCTGGAAGCACCGCTCAGAAAACTCTCCGCGGAAATCATAGACGGGTTTGCCGGGAACGGTTCCGTGGACTTCATGGTCGAGTACGCGCGCGTGTTTCCGATCATCGCGCTCATGGAACTGGTCGGATTTCCGCTTGAGCGGCGCGAACAGTTCTCGAAGTGGGAGCGGACCATGTTCCAGGGCAAGACCACCGAGGAACGGCAGGCCGCGGGGGTCAAGGTCGCATCGATGATCGCCGAGCTGGTGGAACAAAAGCGGGCGAACCCCGGCGATGACCTGCTGAGCCAGTTGGTCAAGGCGCACATCGACGGCGAGCCCATCGCCCGGGACAAGCTGGAAGACATGGGCTTCCTGCTGTTCCTGGCCGGCCTCGACACGGTTACGGCGGGTCTCGGCCATGTATTCCGCTACCTGGCGGAGCATCCCGCCGAACAGCAGCGGCTGCGCGACAACCCCGACCTGATCCCCGAAGCCATCGAGGAACTGGTGCGCTACCACAGTTGGATCAACACCAGCCGCGTGCTGGCCCGTGACCATGTGTTTCACGGCGTGCAGATGCGCGAGGGCGACCATGTCATGTGCGCCACCTACCTGGCCAGCCACGACGCGGCGAGCATTCCCGACCCGGACCGGATCGACTTCCACCGCGCACCGAACCCCCATCTGGGTTTCGGTGCCGGCGTGCATCGCTGTGCCGGCTCGCATCTCGCGCGCCGCGAACTGCGCATTGCGGTGACGCAGATGCTCGAGAGGGTGCCGCCGTTCCGCCTCCGGGAGGGTGCGGAACTTGCCTATGACGCCGGGCAGGTCACTCTCGGCAGCCTGCCCCTGGTGTGGGAGGTTTAACCGCGCGGCCTCTGCCTACGGGCCGCTTTCCGCGTACCTACAGCCCGCTTTCCGCGCAGGCCCGGTCGAGGTGGTAGCGCAGGTCCCCCAGGTTGTATTCCCAGTGCTTGGCGCGGCGGGTGTAAAGCTGCAGGTCGTAGTCGGTGACGAAGGCGACGCCGGCGTGCACCTCGTGGGCGGCGAAAGTCATGGCGCCGGCGGCCCGGCTGGCGGAGGCCTTGGCAAGCGCCGACTCGCGCAGAAAGGGCCTCCCTGAGTCGATGCGCCAGGCGGCCTGCAGGGTGAGCAGCCGGGTCTGGTGGCAGTGTATGGCGATGTCCGTACAGAGGTACTGTACCGCCTGGTACTTTCCTATCGGTTTGCCGAACTGCTCGCGCTCCCTGGCGTAATCCGTGGTCATGGCCAGCAGGCGCTCGCCGGCGCCGACGACCATCGCCGATTGCAGCACCGCGGCTTTCATCGATGTCCCATACAGGGCCGGCCATGCCGCATCGACTTCCCCGAGCACGGCGTCTTCCGCGACGGAGACGTTCTCGAAGCCGATCGCATAGAGCGGGTAGCCGGCGATGTTCGGCGTGCGCTCGATGGTTGCGCCGGGGGCCCGGGGATCGACCAGAAACAGGGAAATGCCGTGTTCATCTACACCCGTCGCCGTTCTTGCCGCGCACACCAGCCTGCCGGCGGAGTGCGCGCAGGCGACCAGCACCTTGGTTCCGTTGAGCAGGAAACCCGATCCGTTGCGCGTGGCCCTGACCTGGATTGCCTCGGGCCCGTATCCCCCGTCCGGCTCCATGATGGCGGAAGCGATTGTCGAATCACCGCGGGCGATTCCCGGCAGCAGCGTCTTTTTCTGCTCGTCGCTGCCGAGCGCGTAGACGAGGGAGCCGGCTAGCGCCACGGTATCGAGCACCGGGCAGGGCACCAGGTGGCGCCCGAGTTCGACATACAGCGGAACCATGTCGAGCATGGCCAGCTCCAGCCCGCCGTAGCGTTCCGGAAACGGCATGCCGAGCCAGCCCAGACCGGCCATCTCCCGCCAGAGCGCCTCGGGGAACTCCGGTGAGCCCGATTCATACTCGCGCACCAGCTTCGGCGGGCATTGCTTCTCGAAGAACTCGTTTGCGGTGGTGCCGATGAGTTCCTGTTCCTCGCTGAGCTGCAGATCGATGCCCATGGCGGCTCTCCGGTGTCAGCGCGGCAGGTCGAGGCCGCGGGTGGCCAGAACCATGCGCTTGAGCTGGGAAGTGCCGCCGGCGTGGTTGCCGAACGAGGCCCTGAAGTAGTGCTCGATGTCGCCGTTGAGCTGAGCCCATCGGCCGCCCTGTATCTGCGCCATGGGGCCGACGATCTCCATGCACACCTGCGCGAGGTGCGGCCAGAACTCCTTGAAGACGGCCTGGTGCATGTGCATTGACGCCTCACCGAAGCGGCTCGGCCGGCCCGATTGCGCGATGCCGTGCATCTCGCAGGCCTGCAGCCTGATGGCCTCCACGCCCATCATGAGTTCGCCGAGCTGCTGGCGCACCACCGGGTCGTCGGCAAGGCGGCGGCCGCCACGGGAGGTCCGGGTACAGTAGCGGATGACCCGGTTCAAAAGCGGTACGATGCGCATGCTGTGGGGGCCGAGGCTGGGGCCGGCGTTGTCGAGCCGGTCGCCGCCCATGCCGAACCAGATCTGCGTCCAGGCCTGGTTCTCATCGCCGAGCAGGCTGTCTGCCGGTACGCGCACGTCATCGAAGTAGGTCATGTTCTGGCGGCCGTCGGCCATGTTGTCCAGGGGCAGCATCTCGACGCCCGGCGCATCGAGCGGCACCAGGAAACAGGAAATGCCCGCATGGCGGGGGGCATCGGGGTCGGTGCGGGCCAGTACCGACATCCACTGGCAGAAGTGGGCGGCGGTGCCCAGGGTTTTCTGGCCGTTGATTACCCATTCGTCGCCGTCGCGGTGTGCTTTGGTGGTCAGTCCTGCCAGGTCCGACCCCGCGCCCGGCTCGCTGTACCCTTCGCCCCAGAGCACTGTGGCGTCAGCGATGCCCTTCAGGTGCTTCAGGCGTTGTTCGTGGGTGCCGTGGCGTAACAGGTAGCCGGAGACGTGCATGCCGATCACCGGGTAGGTGGGCACGTCGTGGTTGACGAACTCTTCTTCCAGGATCCATTTTTCGATGGCCGGGCGGCCGAGGCCGTAGTACTCGGCGGGCCAGGTCAGGGCCGTCCACCGCTTCTTCCCTACCTTGCGCCAGAAAGCGAGATAGCGTTCCCAGGACTCGGGGTTCTCATCGTAGTCGTACCAGAACGTCCAGGGCTCGGGCAGCGCTTCCTGTAGGAAATCGCGAACCTCCCGGCGCCACGCCCTGAGTTCCGGGGTGTCGTCCGCGCACAGGTCAACCACTACGTTCTTCCACCAAGCATCCGATTGAGCGATTTGGGGGCGCAGAATACCTGCTGAACCTCGTCCGCATCTAGCACTAGCTCCTGCCGCTGCGTCTTTGGCGTGAGCCGATGGAGTAGGGGAGGTACCAGGCCGACGGTTGGGCGCCGGAGCTCTCCCGGGGACGGTGCGCGGTGTGTCGGGAGGCATGCTCGGCCACCGTGCTGTTGCCGTCTTCGAGGTCGCCGAAGCTGATGACCTGGGTGGGACAGGCGGCCATGCAGGCAGGGTCCTCGCCGCGGTCCAGGCGGTGCGTGCAGAACGTGCACTTTTCCGCAACGCCCGCCGGGCGGGGCGGCACGGCGGCGTCGCCGTGCCCGTTTTCCAGCCCGTGCGGGAGGCGGGGAGCGGTTCTGTTGAGGCCGATGGCGTCGTAGGGGCAGGCCGGTATGCATTCGCCGCAGCCGGTGCAGGCGTCGTAGTCGATGCTCACGATGCCGTCCGGGCGTTGGTTTATGGCGCCCTCCGGACAGGCGGGCAGGCAGGGCGGATCGGCGCAGTGGAAGCAGTTGCGCGGCCGGTAGTGCTTTTCCGGTTTGGGGAACGTGCCGGCGGCGATGTCGCGCCGGGTGCCGCCGACGGAGTCGACCTGTTGCCACCAGAGCCCTTCCCCGACGCTGTTTTCCGCCTTGCAGGCCACCGCGCAGGCCCAGCAGCCGATGCAGCGGTCGAGATCGAACGTCATGGCCCACCGGGTCACGGCGGCGGCTCCGGTTTCCATAGCCGCACTTCCACCCGGGTGTCGTAGAAGGGAATGTTGGCGTGGCCCCACAGGTGCCGTTGCGCGGGGTTGATGTCACCGTTGGTCAGTGCCTGCACGTTTCCGGCCACGTACTGGTTCTGCTTCCATCCCTCTGACAGATTGGCCATGCCGGCGGGATAGTCGGCGCTGACCGCCACGCGCGCCACGACGTTTCCGCGGGCGTTGAACGCTTCGGCCAGGTCGCCGTCGGTCAATCCCCGCGCGCTGGCGTCGGCGGGGTTGAGCTCCAGTACCGGCTCCGGCCAGATCTCCAGGGTCCAGCGGGTATTGAAAAAGGTCGAATGGGCACGTTGGCGCGCGTGCGCCTGCACGAGCACCAACGGGTAGCGGTCGGCGCCGGGGTGGCCCCGCAACGCCTCGTGGTCTTCCCGGTAAACGGGCAGGGCTTCACCGAGCGGGGCGAGCGCTTCCACGTAAAACTCCGCCCGCCCCGTGGGCGTTGGAAACTCCAGGTTCCGGTACTGCACATTGGGCGTGTCCGGCACCCTCAGCGCGGCGGCGCCGCCCGAGGCGAGCAGGCCGTCGAAGGTAATGCCCTGCATGGCCGGGTCGGTGGAGCCGTCAATCTGCGCGCGCACCATGTCTTCGCACGAGGATTCGAAGTGCTCGCCCAGCCCCAGCCGTTGTGCTAGTGCCTTCTCGATGTCACTGTCGGGGCGCGAATCGCCCACCGGCGGAATGACTGGCTGGCGCAGCATCACGCTGTTGCCGGCCATCGCCACATCGCGCACCCGTTCCCGGCCTTCCAGGAAAGTTGAGGCGGGCAGGACGATGTCGGACCACTCTGCGGTGGTCTGCCAGAAGTGGTCCACTGTTACCACGAAGTCGAGGCCCTCCAGGTACTCACGGGCTCGCGCCATGTGCGCCATGCGCTGGTTCAGCCAGTCGCCCTGGCAGAACAGCGCGCGCACCGGGAGTTTTCGGAAACAGACTTCGATGTTTGGGATCGACTCGGTCACGGCCCAGTCCGGCAGAGGCGGCGTGGGGCCGAGCGCAGCCATGCGGCTGCCGATGCCATGGCTTTGCACGCCGACGCCACAGCCCGGCTTGCCGATGTTGCCGGTGAGCACTGCCATGGTAGCGGCGGCGCGAGTGAGCACCTCGGCGTGCAGGTAACGGTCGACGCCATAGCCGAAGCCGATGGTGGAGGGGCCGTTGGCGTACGTTCGGGCGAGTTCTCGGATGTCGGCGGCGGCGACCCCGGTGATGCCGGCGACGCGGTCGGGCGGATAGTCGGCCACCAGCTCGGCGAGCAGGGTGAAAGCCGTCGCCACCGGGTGGCCGCCGGCCTCGAAACGGCCCCGCAGCCGAGGGCTGGAGACTGCCGAGGAATTGCCGGGGGCGCCGGTTGCATCCATCACGAGATACCCGCTGTCCGAGCCGGTCGCGGATACGTCGGACTCGCGCAGGAACCTGCCGTTGTCCGTGCGGACCAGCAGCGGGGCGACGGTGTATTTGCGGGCGAACGGTTCATCTACCAGGTTTTCGTCGACAAGCACGTGCAGCATTCCCAGCGCCAGTGCCAGGTCGGTGCCGGGGTGCGGCGCGATCCACCAGGTGGCATGCATGGCGGTTGCCGAGTAGCGCGAATCGATGACGACGATCTCGGTGCCGGCCTCACGCGCGTCGAGCAGAAAGCGCATGGAGGTCATGGACGTTTCCGCGGGATTGTTTCCCCACACCAGGAAGATGCGGGCGTTGGGCCGGTCTGTCCATTCGTTGGCCGCCTGGCCGAACATGCCCTTGAAGCCCAGCACGTTGTTCAGGCCCATGTGTACGGCCATGTCCACGCCGCCGAAGAAATTCGCGCTGCCGCCGCCGCCGATCAGTGCGGCCAGGCGGTTGTAGTTGGCCAGTTGCGACGAGCCCGAGGTGCGCGAAAAGGCGATGCTCCGGGCGCCGTGGGCATCGATGAGCGCGGTGAAACGCGCGGCGATCTCGTCCAGCGCATCGTCCCAACTCACCGGCTCGAATTCGCCGCTGCCGCGCTCGCCCGTGCGGCGCATGGGCGTGGCGATGCGTTCCTCGGCGTAGACCCACTGTGGCAGGGTCAGGCAGCGTACGCACAGGCCCTGATAGCGGACGTCGGGGTGATCCGCGGGGGCGACGCGTACCAGGCGGCCGTCGCGTATGGTGCAGGCCAGCGGCGAGCGCCCGCCGCAGTTGTGGGCACAGACGGTATTGACGACCACTTCGTCAGCCATGGGGTTCGCTGCAGGCGGCTACTCGAGCGCAGGGTAGCCGGATACTAGTGCTCCTTCCAACTGATAATTCGGGATCAGCGCGTTCGCAAGCATGCAGATGCAAGGCGCGGTTCCGAAAGCGTATCTGGATACGGTGAGGGACCGCAA
>JAPPHD010000151.1 GCA_028821125.1 Gammaproteobacteria bacterium | reverse complement strand
CTACGCTTCACGACGAACGTTGCCGCTCGCCATGCAAGACTCGCTTCCGGCTGGCGGGCTGCGCCTTTGCCGGGCGGGAGTCGAACCCGCTGGGGCGCGTCGAAAGGTTTCAGATCAAATCATCCTCCTTTCCAGGACTTGGCCTAGCGCAAGGTCAATATTGCACGCCGATTGACACGGATGTTTCCCGCCGGCAGCCAGCGAGTACGACGTGAGTGACCTGTCCGGAAAGGTGGGAATCGAACTCACCGGGATCGACGATACGCTCATCTATGCGAGCGCAAGCAAGGGGTTCAAGTCGGGCGGGTTCCAGGGGCAGTTCACCTTCAACCCGGCAGATCTCGCCGGGTTCGAGGAAGAAAACCTGTACGCCTACGAGGTGGGGTTCAAGACGCGCTTCGCGGACCGTCGGGTGCAGGTGAACGCGGCGGCTTTCTACTACGACTTCGAAGATCTGCAGTTTTACGGGCCGTTGTTCGATTCGCCCTTCGGCCCGCTGTTCGGCATTGCCAATGCCGGGGACGCAGAGGTCATGGGTGCCGAACTGGAACTTGTCTGGCTGGCGGGCCCGGGGCTGGACATCCACATTGGCCTCGGGCTCCTCGATACCGAGTTGACGTCGTCTTTCCACCCGGGCGTGGCGGAGGGCAGCGAATTGCCCAACTCCCCCGAGGTCAACTTCAACACGAGAGTGAACTACGGCTGGAGTTTCGGCGACCGCGTGAGCGGTGACTTCCTGGTGGCAGTCGCCTACAAGGACGATGTGAGCTACGACATCGTCCGGCAACCTCCGCAGACGCTCGAAGGCGGATATTGGCTGGTCAACGCACGCCTCGAGATCTCGAGATCGCAAGACCGGTGGACGGTGTATCTCTGGGGCAAAAACCTTACGGACGAACGGTATCGGATGCAGGTGCTGACCAGCAGCATCGGGTTTGGCGAGTCCTGGGGGGAACCGCTGACCTACGGTTTCGGTCTGTCGTTGTCCTGGTAGCGATAGTTCGGCCAGTTCGCACCGCGGCGCCGGGTCGGGGCGGCTGGAGCAAGAAGAAACTTGCGCGGGAGATGATGAAGGAGTACATCGCGGGGCGCGACAAGCACGGTAAGTGGGGCGACGAGTGGGCCATTCACCCGCTGCCGACCATCAACGAGCCGGAAAAGGCCATGTGCTGGCTGACGCCCAGGGCGGATCTCGACGAGGACCGCAAGGCCGATATGTTCCTGCGTTCGGGCTTGGCCTGGGTCGACAACGTCTTCCAGAACACGCGCCGTCTTACCAGCACGTTTTAGCGGCCGGTGGGCACGTCCAGCACCCACAACAAAGTCTGGCATGGATATGCCACATACAATCCGTCGATGCTCGCCAAGTACCTGACGGTCTTCCGGGCGGTGCACAACTTCGTCTTCGTGGGGAAGAGAGACAAGAGAACGCCAGCGATGCGGCTCGGGTTCGCGAAGCGGCCCCTGGAGTACGAGGACCTGATCTGGCCCGGAGAGCGGGTGCCTCGGCCGAAGTGGGCGCGGAGGCGGGGGAAGAAGGCGATTGCGGCGTAAAGCCGAAGCAATAGCAGGTGCGTCTGGTTTCTCGGATCCTACTGCCATGATAAGCGAGTTCGGGAACGTCGTGGCATCGCGGTATCCGACGACTTGTGACTGCGGCGGCGATCGACAGACACGACTCACTGATCGTGGACTTGCTTCAAGATTGCCGAAGTACGTCCGAAGAAATCTCGCCAATAAACTCGCGCAAGACTCTACGCGGCACATCGCCGAAGTCCGGTGTCCGGGGGATGACCGCCTCGTCCAGCAGAGCCCGCACCGGCACAGTGGCGAAGGCAGCGAACGCGCTTTCCGCGGCCTTGCCCTGCAGCTTGAGTACAGGCACATTCTCCTTTCCGGATCGGGAACAACGACGTAGCACGACGCAGAAGCCCGCGTTTCCCTGCCAAAGCACGTCGCCAGGCAGCAGTTCGTCCGTCGAAATCCGGTCCCTGAGCACCTCAAGACTCGTCCCACGGATGGCGGCCTCAAGGCAACGCAGTGCTTGACCCCTTTGCGTCAGCAGCGTCCATTCGGCCTCTGCCCAACCAGTCCGCTCTTCCCGGTCCAACCGGCCGTCGGACGTATGTGCTAGCAAGATGGCGAGTTCCTTCTCTATTCCCTCCTGGCCTCCACCATGCCAGAGCCACGGTAGACGAGCGACGGCCAGCGCCGCCGCTAACTTAAACCGCGCCGCTTCAGGTGATTCAATGTCTGGTGTCAACGCGGCCAAATACCATCCGATGAGCGCGGCTGATAGGTCCGCCGATACCATGCTCTGAACGAAGGCGTCTCTATCCTCCGCCGCGTTCGCGCGCCGTTCGAGCCAGCCCTCTCCCGGTGGGCGAGCGAAGAACAAGGACGACCAGATGACGTGCGTCAACTCGAAGAACCGTTCGCGGTCCATCCAGCTTTTTCCGAGTCCCGCACCAAACAGCACCGATGCTACTTTCAGGTCCGTGGCGAGATAGTCTGGACTGCGTGCCGCGAGGAACTCGGGACTCGTCATCGCGGCTTCTATCTGATCCACGATCCTCGCGATGCGCCGCCGGTTCCGTTCCGTCATGGCCTCGTCGCATGGCGTCCACGACGGCAAGTCTTCAGGCCGATCGACGACTTCATCGCCTTCCCGGTCGGCGTCGTCGCTATCTACATGGGACCTCTCTTCCGGTTCATTTGGCTCGACGCCGAACCATCGCAACAGCAGTTGTTGGAGGGAGTGGACTCGCCCGTCTCCACCGATCTCCGATGGAAACCAGACTCTATCCAGCTTCGGCGCCCGGTAGTTGGCCGCAAACACGTCTGCGGCCGTGAACGTCAGGCCATCCGACTCAACGCCGCCTGCCCCGCGCGCCGCCGAGGCTCCCGGTCCAACTACGGGCATGTAACTGAGATGCTTGCAGAACACATCCAGCACCTCCGCCCATCCGTCGGGGCCCCATGGACCCGCTTGGATACGCGCCCGGACGCTGTCGGCCAGACTCCTACTGTGTGCTGTAGCGCGGAGCCGACGCTCGAGATCAATCCAAGCCGGCTCTGACTCGACCACGGCGTCCGCGATCCGAGCGCGGAGCGTAACCAACTTAGGTTCGGACGAGCATGTGACGCTCACCACGCCTTGCCCCGTCGCCTTGAAAGGCGCGGTCTCCCCGTCCACGAGGCACTCGGAGACTAACGACGACGACGGCTGATAGCCGACCAGCAGACAGCCCGCCTCGAACCTCGCTGCAAGAATGTGCAGCGACGCGCCCGTGGCCACCGCCTCGGCGTCGTCCGGCGGTTCCTGCGCGAGTACCACCGGCTCCGACGAGATGTCCAGTTCGCCGAGGAACTCCTCCTCGAACGCCTGCGGCGTCAACGACCTCGCCACCATCAACTCGGCGTTGCCGACGTTCCCGCCTACCGTCAAGGCGGCCTTTGAGCAGTTCGCGCTACCGGCCAGGACCACGACGTTGTCGGCACGCCGCAGGCCGTAGAACTTGGCGTGGACGAATGCGGACCGTTCCTGTTCGGCGGACCCCGCGCGCCGGAAGTCGATGCCCTTACGTGTCGCATTAGCCGCGTTTGGCTCCCATGCCCGCTTGTGGAGCGCAGTGCGTCCTGCCTGACAGAGCACCGTCGCACGACTCGCACCAACACTCGCGACCAGTTCCTGCAGGGCCACCCCGTCGTGGTCGAAGTAGGGCGCGCAAACGAGCAACTCCTCCACCGGCTGTTCGCCGCCGGCGGTGACCATCTGCTCCAGAAGGGGAGGTCCGCTTCCCACCCGTCCAACGAGTGCGCCACTGTCGGTACCGGCGTGGGCCGACATCCACGCTTTCGTTCGCGGATCGAACGCCTCCTCCACTTCGCGCTCCACCGCCTCGGGAAGGGCGACTCGTTTGATGACGTCGGCGAGGTAATCTCTGAATGCGCGAAAGGGGCCCGGACCATCCGTGTCGCTCTCGAAGTGCGTCCAGACCTCGCCGTTCTCGCGCCACCCGCCGAAGGTTAGGTTGCCACTCCCCACCAGCAGTGTCCCCCGTTCCGTGCCGGTCAATAGGACCGCCTTCGGATGAAATCGGAATCCCGTGCCCATTGCGACGGGCACAACGCGAAACCTAACCCCGAGATCGGTGAGAACGCCCTTCTGGTGGAGGAAGGATTCCGCCGCGCACCCGCTGTCGGCGAAAATCGTGATCGTGGGATACCCGCAGCGCCGGAACGCCGACAGGACGACCGTTTGCACGAACACGAAGTCGATGTTGTGTGTGAGAACGACCGCGTTGGTGACGTCCCTTGCGGACGAGATCACGTCCAGCACGTCGGACCGCATCACTACAACTCCGCGGCGAACTGGCGGCCGCGCTCGGTCAGACCGAATCCTCGGTTCCCCCGCTCCAGAACGCCGAGATCCGCCCACATCCCCATCACGTTCCCCAGCCGGTCGCCGCTTTGCCCGGCATACACCGGAATGCCCGTAGGCCGGAGCAGCGCCCCTTCCGGGAAGAAGCGCAGCGAACACTTCTGGCCTTGACTCATCTTGCGGAGTGTCGTGGAAAGGTGCGCCTCGATCACCACCTCCACGAGCAGCCGCCGCAGCGCCGTGCGCAGTGGACTCTTCCGTTCGTCCTCGAGCACGGCGAATGCGCTCTCCAGATAGTCTCGCCGGTCCGGGATCTCGCCGTTCGCCCGGAGTTCGCTCGTCTGGCGTTTCGCGGCGCTCAGCACGCTAATCGCAAAGATCGCCTTGCACCACGACGCCAGTCCCCGCGCTGCAGACATGGATACGGGTCGGTCCAGCCAGGCGTCTTCCGATATCGCGGCCTCTATACCGTCCATCTCAGTGCGAAGCACCGGTTGTTCGACGCCGACGACATCGGAGAGTAGCGGTGGCAACGGTTCTTCGCTCGACCACGCTTCCAGCACGTCGTCCACGGTGCCTTCTGCCAAGTCCATCAGCGTCTCGGTCAACGCGCTCAGCAGCAGTTCGATTGCGAAGTGTACGCGTCGCCTGAGATCGTATTCGGCCCACGCGGCCCCAACTTCGCTGCCGGATCCTTTCTCGACGGCCTCCCTATAGGCAGTGGCGATGAGTTGAGCGGACCACATCGGCCGCGCGTCCAGGTGCCCGAAGACCCAACGACTCGTTCCGAGAAACCGTCGATAGGTCTCGGTGACGAAAGGCCGGTCGACGTACGGTTTCACGAAGGCGTCCAGCAGGAGTTCGCGTTCGCCCGGTTGTTCGTCGAGGGCGTTCACCGAAAAGAATCGCGCCTCTGAAGCGAGAACCGATGCCGTCACCGAGCCACCATGGAGAATGGCCTCCACCAGTGCCGAGCCGTCCAATGCCTCACGCCGCACCCTGTGCAGTGCCTCCCCGCGCGGTGG
This sequence comes from Gammaproteobacteria bacterium, assembly GCA_028821125.1. Taxonomy (GTDB): domain Bacteria; phylum Pseudomonadota; class Gammaproteobacteria; order Pseudomonadales; family Azotimanducaceae; genus Azophilus. The sequence goes on along the minus strand of JAPPHD010000151.1, from coordinate 28,542 downwards.
GATCACGACGGGCAGGTCGCGGTCACCCGTCTCGAGGATTCCGAACGACCGGCACGGCATGACGTAGGTTCCGTACGAAGCCCCGCCCCGAGCGCCTGGCAATTCCACGGACCCGTTCGCGTCCAAGTCCGCCAAGGCGCGGACGAATACATCCGTTCGAGATCCAAGTATGCCGTAAGTACCGCCGTTCTGTTCTTCGTTCTCTCTCGCGCGGGTAGCCGCGAGAATCGCAAACTCCAGGCGACCGAGCGTCTCGTAGAACCGGCCTTCGTGGAATGATGCTCTCCCGTCTCCTCTGCGCAGTTCCTCCTCGTAGAACTCTGTGACCACCCAGGGGAGCAAGGATAGGTACCTCGCTCGGAGAGAGATCGTGGTGATGCCCGCCACCCATTCCCGTTCGAGGTTCTGGTCCAACCGCCGGAGACCAAGAATGTCGAGCCCCCCGATCTTGTCGCGTTCGCCGGCGTTCCAGAAGCTCTCCATGATCGCTCGCGGAGCGTCTCCATCCACTGCGGCGCGGTGCCGCGTTTGCTAATGGCGAGTCGTGCGTCTCGAAAAGCACTCGCCCGTCTACTACAGATTAGTGGATTTGATTCGCCTGTTCCCACAAGCTTCCGTGTGGGACTCACGAATCTATCCAAACGGTGTGTCGATCAAGTCGGATCCGCCCCCACCGGATGCGTCGACCAGATGTCAATCGCTGGTTACGGCTGACGAAAGGCAGTGGAAGGCGTTGCGACGGAACGCTGCCCGAGCGACTCCGAGAACGGGCCGGGAGGCTCTGGAATTGAGAACGAGGAATGGTTATGCCGCACAGCCCGTCTAGCAAAGTGCTTTTCGTCTCCATCTGCTCGCTCACCAAGGCTGGCGGGGGGCAGGTCGACTACGACGCGGACGAAGCCATCGCCTCGGAATTGCCGCCACGACTTGCCAGGAAGCTGGTTTGGCGGCGCGAACGGATCCGTCAGTTTACGGGGGAGACCTCGGATGTGGCATGGCAGGGCGTGACGTTGCCGGAGCTGGAATACAACCGTCAACTGGTGCAGGGGCTCGACTTCGGAGGCGATGACCGGGCGCATTACCGTCCGGCAGTGCAGCGCTACGACGGGCGCTTCTTCCTCGGGCTGGGGGCCGACAGAGGCACAGTAATTCGGGCCTCCAAGCACCACCTGCTTCTGCTGTCGGGGCTCTATGGCATCTTGCGGCCCTTCGAGCCAATACAGCTATATAGCTGTCCCCTCGCCTCCAGTGTGGCGCAGCTCTGGCGGAACGACGGCATCCTCACGGAGGCTCTGTGCAGCTACGTTGTAGAACGGTCAATCGAGCGGATCATCGACCTCACCGCCGTCGACGCGTACCGCAGGCTGGTCGATTGGCAGGAAGTTTCGGGATACGGAGCCCAGGTGCTGCATTGTTTTCACGTCATGGGTGCAGGCGACTATGCGCTGATCCCGTTCGGACAGGCGTTGCGGGGCCGGCTGATCGGGATGACGGAAAGTGAACTGCTCGCCCTGGAACCGGAATCTCGCATGGACGGCATCGTCTTTCGTGCGCTGGCAGCGCCGGCTACCGGTTTCCCGGACGAAGTGGCGGCGATTGCGGCGTCGCAGGCCGAAGAGGACATTGTCGAGGCGCACTCAATCGAGTCGGTGGGCGAGGTGCTGGGGGGCGGCAATCCCGAATCGTCAGAGAATCGCCGGGATAGCAGGTGGCGGTTTGCCGCGTTGTCAGGGTTCCGGAGGGAGGTTTGGCGACAGCCGACGCTGTTCGAGCGCGCGGCCAACGCCATCGTGGAAATCTGCAAGGATCCGATGACACCACGCACAAACACGATCAAGCGCCTGAAAGGCGAGATGCGCGGGTATTGGCGGTATAGGATGGGTGATTTTCGGCTCGTGTACCGCCCAGATATCGAGCGCCGAACTGTGTATTTCTACCGGCTGGCGCCTCGCGGTGGCGTCTACAAGTGAGTGGCAAGCCGAGGGCAGCGCAATTGTAGGCGGTATGACTGAACCGTCCGAATACTGCCTGCAATGGGACTCGACTCCGTTAAACGACGTGTACGGCTCTGTGCCTTCCGAAAGCGGCGTCCATATGATTGTTTTGGACGCCGCTTCACGAGGCTGGACGGTCATCTACGTGGGCAAATCCGCCGATGTTCGCCGTCGCGGTCGCGATCACCTTCGCGATTGGTTTACGGCCCCGGGGCCGGGGTACTGGATCCCGAACGATGCTACCGCTTTTCTCGACGATCCCATTGTGGTGTTCAACGCCAATACGTTTGCGACGGGCCTTCCCGACAGAGCGAATATTCAACGTCGCGTGCGGGAGCGATGCCGGTTCTGTTTCGCGATCGCGGATCTTACCGATCGCGAGCATGGTCTTGAACATCTCGAATACGTGCTCCAGGAAGCCGTCAAACAACACGCGGACATCAACGTCCCGGGGCACCTTGGCGACTCTGGAATGCGCCACCCACCATCAACCGACTTGGTCATTTTCAACAGATTTGTCGAGCCCCACCTCAGGGTTGCGCTCCCCAACGTGATCGAATACAGGGCGAGTCAGCTACGGCTCAGCTAACCCTGACCACGGGATCGCCCCCACTTCGGAACTTGGCACCCGGCTGCCACAGCACCGACTCCGCCATCAGTTGTTGCACCAGGGAAGTCAGATCGCGAAGGTCTCACCGTCATTGAATTGATGGATTTGTTTCCAAACGAGGAAGCCGCAACCGCATGGTTCGAGCAAATCGTTTGGAGCGCGCATCGCGCATGTGGGCATTGCGGATCGCTGGCTACGAAAGAGGTTCCGAACGCCAAGCCCATGCCTTACTGGTGCAAGGATTGCCGGTCATATTTCAGCGTCCGAACCGGTACCACCATCGTCCGATCTAACGTGCCGCTCCGCAAGTGGGCCATCGCCATCTACTTGGTGACCACGAGCCTCAAAAGCGTGTCCAGCATGAAGCTGCATCGGGACATTGGCGTCAGCCAGAAAACTGCGTGGTTCATACTGCATCGGCTTCGCGAAGCCTGGGCAAAGGAATCGAGCAGTGGACCGTTTGACGGGCCGGTCGAAATGGACGAGACCTATGTGGGCGGTAAGGAACGCAACAAGCACGCATCCGAGAAACTGCACGCCGGTCGCGGCGCGGTTGGCAAGACCGCCGTAGTTGGTGCGAAGGATCGCGCCAGCAACCGCGTGAACGCCAAGGTCGTGAGATCGACGGACAAGGCAATCCTGCACGAATTCGTGGCCGACAACGCCGCTCCCGACGCCACGGTATTCACCGATGACGCCAGAGCCTACCAAGGGCTTCCCTACAAGCACGAGAGCGTCAAGCACAGTGTCTCCGAATACGTGAAGGGCATGGCGCATACGAATGGCGTGGAGAGCTTCTGGGCCACGCTGAAGCGGGCGCACAAGGGCACGTTCCACAAGTTGTCTCCCAAGCACCTGAACCGCTACGTTCAGGAATTTGCCGGCAAGCACAACTTCCGGAACTCCGACACGATTCAACAGATGCGCTCATTGGTCGCTGGCCTTGTCGGGCGAAACCTTCTGTACCGCGACCTTGTTGCGGACAACGGCTTGGATTCTGCAGCGCGCGCCTGATAGGATTTTCGCCCAATAAATGCGAACCCCGATCGAGACGCCATCTCGATCGGGGTTCTTGATCCGCGCAAACAGATAGTGACCCGCGCGGGAATGGTCGATTCTAGGCCGCTCCCTTCGAGCACACAACATACTTGCGCACAGATTGGCGCAAGGAGGATAAAACCGTTGCCCGATGAATCGCCGTTCGACAATGCTACCCAGACGATGTATGTCTTGACGGCATGCTTTAGGAATGCGATGAGGGCTCTGGATCGGGAGACTCAAATTCATCTGTTTGGCGCCCTGATGCAGTCGGCAGATGACATTCTGGATCTTCCCTCTGCGGCGCTTTCTCCACTTGACAAACAGCGTGCTCGAACTCTTTTAGCCACGCTTGAAGATCCTCGTCCGTTACCACCGGAGCTAACCGTTGTCCCGAAGTCAGAGTAGTCATGATATGAGCTTGCCTTGGCACTCCCGCGCCAGTATAGCGAAGGGGCGAACTCAATCACGAGTCCGCCCCTTCTGTTTTTTCGGGTTTGTTCGCGACCGACGGCGCAGACGTAGCTTCTCGGCTTCATCAGGGCGCAGTAGCGCCTTTGCTAGCCGCTTGGGCGTAGCTCCCTCGAAGTGTTTATTCGGCTTGCTCATTCATAAACTCCTTGCCGGCTCGTCGGGCTGCTTCCAAGTCGTCTGAATGGGCCAGAATTTGTGACAAGAAATTCGACCACCTGAGGATGTCGTCGATCACCATAGCGTCCGTGTCGAAGTCAGGGTGGGGAATTTTCTCCCGGTCCAGAACCACAAGCGCACGCTTCAAATAGGGTCGCAGTTCGTCTGACGCTGCTATTTGCTCTTCGCTGGTGGGTCGCCGAGCCGGTACCGCTGCGTAGACAACCAGAGCATCGTTACACCCTCTCAACTCAGAAACCCCCTCCCATTCGTTGCTGCCAACGTCAATTGACTCACCATCACCAAAAACCCGATGGCGGAGCGCTGGAGCCAACAGAACTATCAGGCCGATCAACCCTGCTCCAACCAGTATTCCATATACTTGCGGAGGCACTACTTGAAGCCATTTGAGCCAAACACGGGAATCGTCCGACCAGCCGGCAACACCCAGCAACATCGAGAAGGCGGAGGCCGCACCCCAGACAATCTTGCCAACCGTTCGCCACATGCGAGCTCATCATGGCCCTCCGCGACATTGGCGGTCAAGTAAGGTTTATAATTCCCTGACTAAAATAATTTTATCTTTAAAATCAAATGTTTGCAGACTTTCCCACGAAAGCCCGCTATAACTGCGTATCAATCGGCAACTCCGTACTATTCTTAATCTCAGTCACCGCAATATGCGAATGCAATTCCCCAATAAACGGACTGCTCAGCAGCGTATTGCGCACGAACGCTTCGTAGTGGGCGATGTCCCGGGTCACGATCTTCAGCACGTAGTCCCAGATGCCGGCCATGGTGTAGCACTCCACCACCTCCGGGTGCCGGGCCATGGACGCTTCGAATTCCTCCAGCCTGCGGCGCCCGTCGGTCGTCAGGTTCACCGTGGCGAACACCACCACCTCCATGCCGAGCGCACGCCGGTCGAGCAGGGCGACCCGCTTTTTGATGTATCCCGCCTGTTCGATGCGGTTGATGCGGCGCCAGCAGGGCGACTGGGAGAGATTGAGGCGCTCGGCAATGGCTCCTGTGGTCAGGCTTGCATCGTTTTGCAGCAGGCGCAGGATTTCCACATCCATTTTACCGAGTCGTTGTGGCATCTTTTTTCACCCCCCACGTATATCTAGAATAAATTATGCTTCAATGGACGAGAGATATTACCAATTAGAATAGAAATCTGCGCCGGTGGGAGTACCATAAAGATCAAGAAGAATCGCGTGATCAAGATATAGCAATGGCATCCCCGGCTCCCGTGCTGCACCCCACCTCGCTCGACGACAAGTACGCACTGGAGAAGGGACGCGCCTACATGACCGGCATCGAGGCGCTGGTGCGCCTGCCGATCATGCAGCATCAGCGCGACCGCGCCCGGGGGCTGAACACGGCGGCTTTCATCTCCGGCTACCGAGGCTCGCCGGTGGGCGGCTTCGACCAGGCCCTGTGGCGGGCCAGAACCTGGCTCGACGAGCACAACATCCATTTCAATCCCGGCGTGAACGAGGAACTCGCCGCCACGGCCGTATGGGGCAGCCAGCAAACCAACCTGTTCGCCGGCGCCAAGTACGACGGCGTCTTCGGCATGTGGTACGGCAAGGGCCCCGGGGTGGACCGCAGCGGCGATGCCTTCAAGCACGCCAATGCCTGCGGCACCTCCCGCTACGGCGGGGTGCTGGCCATCGCCGGCGACGACCATGCCGCCAAGTCGTCCACCCTGCCCCACCAGTCGGAGCACGTCTTCATCGGCACTTCCATACCGGTGCTCAATCCGGCCAACGTGCAGGAAGTGCTGGATCTCGGTATCTATGGATGGGAAATGTCGCGCTACAGCGGTTGCTGGGTGGCGATCAAGGCCATCACGGACAACATGGATTCCGCCATCTCCGCCCAGATCGATCCGGACAGGGTCGAGATCGTCATTCCGGAAGATTTCGAGATGCCCGAGGGCGGCGTGCATGCGCGCTGGCCGGATTCCTGGCATGAGCAGGAAGTGCGCCTCAACCGGTACAAGATCTACGCCGCCCGGGAATTCGCCCGCGTCAACCGGCTCAACCGCATCGTCATCGACAGCCCCAGGGCGCGGTTCGGCATCGTCACCACCGGCAAGGCCTGCCTGGACGTGGCGCAGGCGCTGGAAGACCTGGGCATCGACGAGGCGACGGCCGCGCGCATCGGCCTGCGCGTCTTCAAGGTGGGCATGAGCTGGCCGCTGGAGCCGGTCTCCACGCATCAGTTCGCCGACGGGCTGGAAGAGATCCTGGTGGTCGAGGAAAAGCGCTCCATCGTCGAAGACCAGCTCACCGGCCAACTCTACAACCGGCCCGTGTCAAAGCGGCCGCGCGTTGTCGGCGAATTCGACGAGACCGGACAGATCCTGCTGCCCAACTACGGCGAATTGACGCCCGCGGCCATCGCCCGTGTCATCGCCGGCCGCATCTCACGCTTCCACGAATCCGACGCCATGCGCGCCCGGCTCAAGTTCCTGGAACACAAGGAACGCTCCCTGGCACGGCCCCGCAAGACCGCCGAGCGCACCCCCTACTTCTGCTCCGGCTGCCCCCACAACACCTCCACACGCATTCCACAAGGCAGCCGCGCCGCCGCCGGCATCGGCTGCCATTACATGGCCACCTGGATGCCGGACCGCCCCACCGCCACCTTCACCCAGATGGGCGGCGAAGGCGCCGCCTGGATCGGGCAGGCGCCGTTCACCGACACGCCCCACATCTTCCAGAACCTGGGCGACGGCACCTATAACCACTCGGGCATCCTGGCCATCCGCGCGGCCCGGGCGGCCGGCGTCACCATGACTTACAAGATTCTCTGCAACGATGCCGTGGCCATGACCGGCGGCCAGCCGCTGGACGGCGAGTTCTCCGTCGAGAACCTCATCTACCAGTTGCGCGGCGAGGCAATCGAGCGTATCGCGCTGGTCAGCGACGAACCCGGCTCCTGGCAGGGCCAGTTCAAGGACGTGCCCGGCTTCAGCCTGCACCACCGCGACGAGATGGACGCCCTGCAGCGCGAACTGCGCGAGTTCAAGGGCGTCTCGGTGCTGGTCTACCAGCAGACCTGCGCGGCCGAGAAACGCCGCCGCCGCAAGCGCGGCCTCATGGAAGATCCGCCCAAACGGGTGTTCATCAACGACGCCGTCTGCGAAGGCTGCGGCGACTGCAGCCGCGCCTCCAACTGCCTCTCGGTGGTGCCGCTGGAGACGGAACTCGGGCGCAAGCGCAAGATCGACCAGAGCGCCTGCAACAAGGATTACAGTTGCGTCAAGGGGTTCTGCCCGAGCTTCGTGACCGTGCACGGCGGCGAACTGGCGAAACGCTCGGGAATCGCCGCCTCGGTCGGCGCAGCGTTCGACGATCTGCCCGAGCCGCAATTGCCGGCCATCGACGCGCCCTGGAACGCCATCGTCACCGGCGTCGGCGGCACCGGCGTGCTGACCGTCACTGCCATGGTCGCCATGGCCGCGCACATCGAAGGCAGGGGCTGCGCGACCATGAACCAGACGGGCCTCGCGCAGAAGTTCGGCGCCGTGGTGAGCCACGTTCGCGTGGCCAACATTCAGGATGACATCAAGGCCGTGCGCATCTCCGCCGGCGAGGCCGACCTGATGCTGGGTTGCGACCTCGCGGTGGCCTCGGGTTTCGAGGCCCTGGCCAAGGTCCACGCCGGCCGTTCCAGCGCTGTGGTGAACTGCGCGGAAGTGCCGAACGCCGCCTTCGTGCTCAACCCCGACGCAGAATTCCTGACCGCCGAAATGCAGCAGACCATCCGCGAGGAAGTCGGCGACGACCGCTGCCACTTCATCGACTCAACCGGCATCGCCACGGAACTGCTCGGCAACTCCATCGCCAGCAACCTGTTCCTGCTCGGTTTCGCCTGGCAACGGGGCCTGGTCCCGGTTAGCCGCCAGGCCCTGGAGCGGGCCATCGAGATCAACGGCGTCGCGGTGGAGTTCAACAAGCAGGCGTTCCTGTGGGGCCGCCGCGCCGCCAACAACCCGGAACAGGTCACCGGTCTTGTCGAGACGGCTCTCGAGAAGCCGCGGCGCCTGTCGCTCGATGAACTGATCGCCGACCGGGCAGATCGCCTGACGACCTATCAGAATGCGGCCTATGCGCGCGACTACAGCGACTTCGTCAAGCGGGTGAGCGATTCAGACCGCCACGCCGACCGGCAACTTACCCGGGCGGTTGCCGAGGCGATGTACAAGCTCATGGCCTACAAGGACGAGTACGAGGTGGCGCGCCTGTACACCGACGGCGAATTCCGGCGCAAGATCAAGGCGCAGTTCGCCGGCGACTACAAGCTGCGCTTCCACCTGGCGCCGCCGCTGCTGTCCCGGAGAGACCCGCGCACCGGCCACCTGATCAAGCGTGAATTCCCGGGATGGACCCTCCACCTGTTCGCCCTGCTGGCGAAACTCCGGTTCCTGCGCGCTTCCGCCTTCGACCTGTTCGGACATTCCGGAGAACGTCGGCGGGAGCGCCAGGACATCCTCGACTACCGCAATCTGCTCGAGGAATTGCTGGCCGGTCTCACCGACGACAACTATGCGGCGGGCGTGCAACTCGCCGAACTGCCCCTGCAGTTGCGCGGTTTCGGCCACGTCAAGGACGACAACCGGGCCAAGCTGAATCTCCAGCGCGGCCGCCTGCTGGCCGCTTTCCGTGGAGAAAGCCCCGTAAAGGTCGTCGAAAAGGCTGCCTGAAGCCGCTCCAACTGCAGCCTTTGCCCGTGGGTACAGGTTCCGAGCGTACTTGTCGCCGTACGTTTCGAATGGTTCTTTCTGGTATGCCCAACATTGCGAGGGAGAAAGGTTGCGAGGGAGAAAGGTTGCGAGGGAGAAAGATTGCGAGGGAGAAAGGTTGATGTATGGCAGTTGCCTGCGTATCGTGCCATACATGATCAAGCGCCAAGTCTATTTCCGCGAAGAAGAATTCGAGCTTCTGCAGACCGCCGCGCAACGCTCGGGACGGAGCGTTGCCGGCCTCGTTCGCGAGGCGGTTCGCCGCGTCTGGCTGCGGCCGATGTCACAAGGTCCCGTCGCCCTGTGGGACGGGCCAACCGCCCATAACGCCATGGAGCACGACACGATATACGATCGAATCGAATGAGGGCCGGCGAAGCGGTTTTCATAGACAGCGGGGGCTGGATTGCTCTGGCCCTGACACGCGATTCGCTTCATGGGCAGGCGGTGGATACCTGGAACCAGGTTATCGGCGCAGGAGCCCGTCTCTACACGTCGGTGCCGGTTGTTCTGGAGACCTTTACCTTTCTCGACCGCAACACATCCCGAGACGTCGCGATAGATTGGAAGGACTCGCTCGAAAATACGCGAAGCCTGCAGATACTCGACTGCACGGCTTCAGACATGCGCGATGCCTGGACCTACTTCGAAAGGCGCGACCTGCACAAGCTCTCCGCGGTCGACGCGACGAGCTTTGTGCTCATGAAGAGGCATGGGCTCGACACAGCCTTCGCGTTCGATCATCACTTCGCTTCCGCAGGTTTCCGGCTAGTGTAGCTTCGCCGACTGCCGCAGAATTTCCCACGTTCATACATCGCGCACAGTGGCACGCGTTACCAAACGTAACAAAGTGCTGGACATCGCCCGATAAAGCGCTAGAATTGCCCAGACCAAATTGGTCAGACCAGATTGGTCAGGGCATGCAGACCAAGCACGAACACATCGCCAACACCCTGACGGATGAAATCCTCTCCGGCCGCTATCGCGCCGGCGACCGGCTGCCGTCGGAGCGCGAACTGGCCATTCGCTTCAACGCGAACCGGGGCGCCGTCCGGGAAGCCATGAGCCGGCTCTCCCAGCTCGGCGTAGCCGCCATCCACCCGGGCGGTGCACGGGTAGCGCCCATCGACGAAGCGAACCTCGACATCATCGGCTACATGCTCTCGTCCAGCGAACTTCCCGACGCCAGGCTGGTGGGCCAGATTTTCCAGGTGATCGACCGGCTTTTGACCATGGCCGCGGAAACCGTCGTGGAGGAAGCTTCCGATCGGCAGATTCAGGAAATCCGAACCCTCGTGCAGCGCCTGTTCGACGGCTCCCTGAGCAGCGAAGCCCACACCGCCGCCCGGGTCGAGATGATGCGCGCTTTCATGGTGACCAGCGACAACCTGGTGTGCCAGTTGATCGCGAGAAGCCTTTTCGAGCAGTTCGCGCCGAGCCTGGTTGCCTTTGAACGATACGTACAACTGGACATCGACGCCTTCACCCTGCTGATGCGCCAGCTCGACCGCGCCCTTGCCGCGCGCGACGTTTCCGCCCTGCGCGCGGTATTCGACAACCTGGCCGGGCTGCACCGCAGAACCATGCTGCAGGCGCTTGAAGCCGCATTGCGTGACGCAGAAAACCAACCCCGGGCAGCCCTGTCATGAAAGACCTGCCATGAAAGACAAGCTGATCATTCCCGGCCTGGTGGTACTGGCGTCCCTGTTCGGCGCCGCCGTGCTGATGGCCACCAGTCCCCGGGTGGAACCCACGAACCCGGCCCCGGTTGCGCCGACCGTCCGCGTGCAGGACGTCAAGCCCGAATCCATCCGCCTGCGCGTGCATTCCCAGGGCACGGTGGCGCCCGATACCCAGAGCCAGCTCATTCCCGAGGTGTCCGGCCGCGTCACCTGGATGTCCGGCGCGCTGGTCAACGGCGGCTACTTCCAGGAGGGACAGACCCTGCTGCGCCTCGACGACAAGGACTATCGATCCAGCCTCAAGCGCGCCCGGGCCGCGCTGACCCGCGCGGAAGCCCAGTACGAACACACCCTGTTCGAATTCGACCGCATGAAGAGCCTGGAAGAGCGGCGCCTGGCGAGCCGCTCGCAGATGGAATCCGCGCAGCGCGACTACCGCGTGGCGGAAGCGGCCCTGGAAGACTCCCGGGCCAACGTCGAACAGGCCGATCTGAACCTGGCGCGCACCGAGGTCAAGGCGCCGTTCACGGGCCTGGTGCGCGAGGAATCCGTCGACATCGGGCAGCTCGTGGGCCCGGGCTCCCCCATCGCCACCATCTACGCCACCGACCGGCTCGAAGTCCGGCTCCCCATCGCAGACCGTCAACTGGGCTTTCTCAACCTGCCCGTGGGGCACCGCGGCCAACTCCCCGCCGAGCGTCAGCCCGCCGTCACGCTCTCCGCCGAGTATGCCGGGCAGCTTCTTGAATGGACCGGGAGCATCGTGCGCACCGAGGCACAGATCGACACCTCGAGCCGCATGGTCAACGTGGTTGCCCGTCTCACCGGCAATGGCGATGAGTCCCTGCCCGCGGTGGGCCTGTTCGTCAATGCCGACATTGAAGGGCTCCTGGTCGACGACATCGTGGTGCTGCCCCGCATGGCTCTGCGAACCGGCAACCGGGTGCTGGTCGTCGACGACGACAACCGCCTGGAGTTCCGGGACATCGAGCCGTTGCGGCTCTACCAGGACGATGTATTGATCCAGTCCGGCCTCTCGGCCGGTGAGCGGGTCTGCGTTTCGCCCATGCAGACGCCCATCGACGGAATGCTGGTCAACCCGATCGCGGACGCCGCGGGCTGAGCCCATGCACTCTGCCATCGCCTGGTTCACGCGCAATCCGGTTGCCGCCAACCTGTTGATGTCCGTCCTGTGTGTCGGTGGCTTCCTTGCGATTCTCACCGTCAATCAGGAAGAGTTCCCGTCGTTCGACATTCCCGTCGTCACCGTCACCGTGCCCTACCTCGGTGCGGCGCCGGAAGAAGTCGAACAGGGCGTATGCATCCGCATCGAGGAAGCCATCGAGAGCGTTGCGGGCATCGACAAGATTCACTCGATCGCCAGCGAAGGCTCCTGCGTCGTCAATGCGGAACTTGAGATCGACACCGACCAGGTTGTCGCCCTGAACGAAATAAAGGGCCGGGTCGATGCCATCAACAGTTTTCCGGTGGAGACGGAAAAACCCACCGTTTCCATGATGGCCATGCATCGCAACGTACTGTACGCGGCGCTGTCCGGCGATGCGGACGAGCGCATCCTCAAGGAGGTCGCACAGCAACTGCGGGACGAACTTACCGCCATCGACGGCGTATCGCAGGTGTCCGTCGCCTACATACGCCCCTACGAGATTTCCATCGAGGTTCCGGAATACACGCTGCGCCGGCACGGCCTGTCCTTCGATCAGATCACCCATGCCGTGCGCAACAGCTCGCTCGACATGCCGGGCGGTTCCATCAAGGCGCGGGACGGCGAAATCCTGCTGCGCTCCAAGGGGCAGGCCTACTGGGGAGAGGAGTTTGAGGGCGTGGTCGTGCTCACCAGGCAGGACGGCACCAACGTGACCCTGGGCGAGATCGCGGACATACGCGACGGATTCGAGGAAGGCGACCTCTTCGCCCGCTTCAACGGCAAGCCCGCGGTGGTGCTCAAGGTATCGCAGCTCGACACCGAAGACATCATGCAGATCGCCCGGGACGTGAAGCGATACATCGCCGCGGTGCGCCCATCCCTGCCCGAAGGCCTGGCGCTGACCGTCTGGACCGACGATTCGCTGGAACTCGAGGAGCGCATGAGTGTGCTCAACACCACGGCGCTCGGCGGCCTGTCGCTCGTGCTGATCGTACTGGCGCTCTTCCTGCGGTTCCGCCTCGCCATGTGGGTGGCCGCCGGCATTCCCATCGCGCTGCTCGGCACCATTGCCGTGTTTCCGTATGTCGATTTCCAGATCAGCACCCTGACGGTGCTGGCCTTCATTCTGGTGCTCGGCGTGCTGGTGGACGATGCCATCGTGGTCGGGGAACGCGTCTACAGCCACGAACAGGTCGGCAAGTCACCGGTAAACGCCGCCATCGACGGTACCCGCGAGGTGTCCATACCGGTCATCTTCGGCGTGCTCACCACCATGGCCGCGTTCATGCCGATCGTGATCGTCGAGGGCCCCATGAGCAACTTTTTCGGCGTCATCGGCAAGGTCGTGATGCTGGCCCTGGTATTCAGCATCATCGAGTCCCAACTCATCCTGCCGGCCCATCTCGCGCACCGCAAACGGGGCGCCTCCAAGGGCGGCTTCGGGCGCGCCTGGAACCGGCTGCAGGGCAGGCTGGCGGGCTGGCTCGAGCGCATGGGTTCGGATTACTACGCGCGGTTCGTCGCCCGCGCCATTGCCAAGCGCTACATCACGGCCGCCATCGGCCTCGGCATTCTCGTCCTGGCCATCGCCTTCATGGCCAGCGGCCGGCTGATTTTCGGCTTTTTCCCCTCCATGGAAGGCGATCGCATCTACGCCCAACTGGAAATGCCCGAAGGCGTATCCGTGGATCTGACCATCCAGGCAGCCCGCCAGTTCGAGCGGGCCGCCGAGGCGCTGAACCTTGAACTGATGCGGGAGTTCGGCCGGGAGACGCCCGTGATCCTGAATCAACTCACCAGCATCGGCACCCCCGCAGACCGCGACGGTCCCCCGAACCTTCCTCAACCCGGGCGCAGCCACTTTGCGGAGGTGGTGATCGAATTGCCGCCGGCGCGCCAGCGGAACAACCGCAGCACGGCGGAGATCGCCAATCGCTGGCGGGAACTCGTCGGCCCGGTTACCGATGCGGTGAAACTGCGCTTCAGCTCCGACCGGTTCACCGCCGGAGAGGCCATCAACTACCAGCTCGCCGGCAGCGATGTGGACGCCCTGCGGGCCGCGGGCGCCGAACTTCGTAACGAACTCGCCCGCTACGCCGGGGTTTTCGACATCCACGACACGTTCAGGGCCGGCAAACAGGAGATTCGCCTGAGCCTGCTGCCCGAGGCCAGAAACCTCGGCCTCACGCTCGGCGACCTCGCGCGCCAGGTGCGCAATGCCTTCTACGGCGCCGAGACGCAGCGCGTCCAGCGTGGCCGAGATGATGTCAGGGTGATGGTGCGATTCCCGGAGGCGGAGCGAAAGTCCATCGGCAACCTGGAAGACATGTACATCCGTACGCCCGGCGGCAAGGAAGTGCCGTTCTACAGCGTCGCCAGCTTCGAAATCGGCAACGGGTATTCCGCAATCCGGCGCACGAACGGACGGCGGGTGGTCAACGTGATCGCCGACGTCAACCGGGATGTGCATACGCCGGAGGAGGTGATGCGCGGTATCGAAAGGACGGTGATCCCGTCGCTGCTCGCGAAGTATCCGGGCATGTACATCGGCCTCGACGGCGAGCAGGAACAGCGCATGGAAGCCATGCAGGGGCTGGCCCAGGGCGCCCTGTTGGCACTGGTGATCATCTACACGCTGCTGGCCGTGCCGTTAAGAAGCTACGTGCAACCCCTGGTCATCATGAGCGTCATTCCCTTCGGCGCGGTCGGCGCGATCTTCGGCCACTGGGTGATGGGCGTGCACCTTCAGTTCTTCTCGGCGCTGGGCATCGTGGCGCTGTCCGGGGTGGTGGTGAACGCGAGCCTCGTACTGGTCGACTTCGTGAACCGCTACCGGCGTCAGGGCATGGACGTGGACGAGGCGCTGGTACAGAGCTGCAACGTTCGTTTTCGCGCCATCATCCTCACCTCGGTGACCACCTTCGTCGGCCTGATCCCGCTCATGTTCAACCAGACGCCGGCGACCATGCCGTTCATTCCCATGGCCACATCCCTCGCCTTCGGCGTGCTGTTCGCCACCTTCATCACACTGATCTACGTTCCGGTGCTGTACCGCATCGTCGAGGACCTGTTCGGATGGGACCCGGTCGCTCAGGGCATGCAGGAGTCGCGGGAACAGCCGGCGCGGCGGGATGCGACCTGGCCCGGCGAAACCTCTCCCCGCCAGGCCTGAGTACAACGGGCCGCCGCGGCCGACGCCCCGCTCAGTTCTCTTCCGCGGCCCGGAACTGCCTCGGCATGATCATCGGCTGTCCCTCGTGGGTGTCCCGGAAACTGCCGTTGGTCTGCAGGACGATGTGCGAAAAACGCGAGGGCCGATCGGAGATGGGATCGGGATCGGGCAATTGGCATTTCAGCATGGGTCAGCTCCGCCACCAGGAACGAATATCGAACGAACGGCCAACCTTAGATTTCCGTCTTTTGCTTGTCTAGCCCGCTTCGTCGACCGGCGGCGGCCCTGCAATTTCCGGATGCAGCGGCGGCAGGAAGCTCTCGAGCATGCCGGAGATCATCTGGTAGTAGCCGACGTTGCAGACCAGTTCCACCAGCCCCCGTTCACCGAGGACAGCGGCTGCCCGTTCAAAGGTGGCATCCGCAATGCCGCGTTCATACACCAGTTCCCGGGCCACATCGTGGGCCACCAACATGACGGGATCGTCGAGCTCCGGTGTGCGCTGACGCCCGATCGCATCGATGACCGCATCGGGCACACCGGCAGCGCTCGCCATCCTGGCATGCGCGAACCATTCGAAGGGCGCCCGCCAGGCGGCGGCCACCACGAGTATCGACACTTCACGAGCCGCCGCCGGCACTTCCGTCAATTCGCGCAACCCGGTACCGACTCGCTCCAGGAGGCTGCCCAGCGCCGGGGTGTGCAGCCAGGCATCGAACGGGCCGGCCAGGGAACCGTCTTCGCGGATCGCGAACTTCCGGAACATCGGGCTATTCGACCGTCGGCTTCCGACGATCGAATCGTACAGTTCCCGTTGATCTTCATTGAGGCTTTAGCGGCGTCAACGGAACAAGGCGTGGATTGGACAACGGAGGCTACTCCCGGCTGCAACAGGGGCACAACGCTACATATCCCGGTACGGCTTGGCAATCCGGCCCGGTCGATCGACTAACGTCAAGATTTTCGACCCCCTCTGCCGACGGGGCAGGCCCGTAATCTCCCGTGGCGGCCCACTCCGGATCAGCGGGTGCCGCTGGTTTCCGCCTCATGCCGAGGGGCGCCAAGGATGTCGCCGCTGTCTTCAGGTCGCGGTGCCCAGCGTCCGGCTTCCGCCCGGGCCAGGAATTCGGCGACGGCCTGGTTGAACGCCGCCGGCTCTTCCAGGTTGCAGGCATGTCCGGTATGGGGCAGCACGGTGAGTCCGCACCCGGGTACGGTGCGCTTGAGGAAGAGGGAGGGTTCGATGCATGGATCGTCCTCATCGCCGCAGATAACAAGGAGCGGCACGCCGAGGCGCGAAAGATCAGCCGCCCTCGTATAGATGCTCGGGCGCCGGCCCTGGAATCCGCGCAGTGTATTGGCGGAACCCCTGGCGGAATGGGCGCGGAACAATGTTGCGAATCGCTCCCACCCCCTCGGGTCTTTCTCCAGGAAGCGGACGCGGGTCGCACCGGCAAGATAAGGCTCCATCGAAGCCATGCCCTTAACCTCCAGCAACGCCGCCCGCCTGTCCATGTCGTCGAGAAAGGCATCCGGGTCTTCGCTGCCGGTGCCCACGCCCGCGGCCACGACCGCCCGGCAACGCTCGGGATGCGCCAGCGCAAACTGCACCGCCGTATAGGCTCCCATGGACAGCCCGCAGACATGTGCCCGTTCGATCGACAGTGCCTCGAGCAATTCGAACAACACCGCCACCTGGCGATCCCAGGTGTACTCCTGCCAGGAATCGGGAACCTGGGACGGCGGATAGCCCTTGGCGTTATAGGCGATTACACGGTAGAAGCGGGAAAAGTAGCCGGCCTGCGGCTCCCAGCTTTCCATGCTGCCGGCGAATTCGTGGCAAAAGACAAGCGGCGGGCCGCTCCCCGCCTCCATGTACGCGATGCGCGCGCCATCCAGCGTCAAATCGGGCATCGGGCCATTCCCCCTCGCCTGTCGGCTTCTTCAATGTCGACCTGTCAGGACGCGACTGGACCAGGGGCGCATTCTACCTCGATGAGCCGTGCGGGACGCTGCTTTGCCAGGCCGTCACCCTCGGCACCACCTCTGTAGCCCAGCGCTCGATGGAGAGGCGGTTCTGCCGGTCTGACACCAGCCCGTTGTACTGCCAGGTGAACATCCACTCCACCCCAAGGCGTTTCCGCAAGCGCTCGAACTGGCGGGTGACCGTTGCAACGGTGCCTACCATCGCCAGGCCTTCGCCGAGGTAGTCGCCGTCGAACTCTTCCCCGGTATCCGGGTGACGGGTGCCCCGGTCAAACCCGAAAGGCGCGAACCAGGCTGCGCCGCAGAACCTCGGGCCCGAACTCCAGACGCGCTGCGCTTCTTCATCGGAGTCGGCAATGACCACATCGCGCAGCACGCCGATGCCGTCGCCAGGCGGCCTGCCGGAACACTCCGCGTAGAGATCGACCAGGCGCCGCTCAAGGGTGGGGTGCAGCGGCGGCAGGATGGGCGTGATGCCCTCCTCCGCGCAGAAGCGGATGGTGCGCTCGGAACTTGCGAACGGCTGGAACAGCGGTGGATGCGGTTTCTGCACCGGCTTCGGCACCACGGCCACCTGGGTGACCACGTCGTCCACCACGCCGGCGCCCCATTTCCTGGTCGCCTCGATGGGCCAGGGCGTGCCCTCCGCCGGCACCTTCCAGTAGCGTCCGGAGTAGTCCATGTAATCCTGCGTCCAGGCCATCTTGACGATGCGGAAACACTCTTCGAAGGCAGCGCGGTTCGCCGAGTCGATCTTGTCGTGCTCGTACGGGCGGGCGCCGTGGATGCCGTGCATCTGCTGGGCCATGACGTCCACCCAGCGGCGCTGATAGCCCCGGGCGAAGCCGGCATTGGCCCGGCCGCCGGTCATGCGGTCGAGCATGGCGATGTCTTCGGCCACGCGCAGCGGGTTCTGTGCGGGCAGCACGATACCCAGTTGCCCGACCCGCAGGTGCTTGGTCTGCAGCCCGACATACAGGTCCAGCAGCACCGGGTTGTTCGACAGTTCGAATCCCTCGCTGTGAAAGTGGTGCTCGGTGAAGCTGACGGAGTCGTACCCCAGTTCGTCGGCAAGCTGGCACTGGCCGAGCACCTCGCGCAGCATGGTGTCGTAGTACTCGCCGTTCAGCCCGGCGTTGCCCGCTTCCATCTGCTGCCGGGTACCGACGCAGGGCAGGTAGAACAGGCTGGTCTTCACTCCGGCCTCCCATTGGAGGCCCGCCGTAGGTCCCCCACTTTGCACCGGGAAGCACGAGACGCGCCGTGGGACTTTTTCCGCGGGCTGCTAAAGTGCATTGTTCGCATGTCCGTCACTGTACCCAAATCCCCCGGCGAGTGGCACTTGAGGGTCTGGTCGCTGTCGTGGCCGATGATTCTCGCCAATCTCACCCTGCCCCTGGTGGGGGTCGTGGACACCGCGGTCATGGGGCGGCAGCCCGATGCCACCTATGTCGGCGCGGTGGCGCTCGGCAGCACCATCTTCAATGCCATCTACTGGATGTACGGGTTCCTGCGCATGAGCAGCACCGGGCTCACCGCCCAGGCGCTCGGCGCCGGGAAAATCGACGAGCTGGCGGCGATCGCGATCCGCGCCTTCTGCGCCGCCGTCGTGCTCGGTGTGATGCTCATCGTTCTGCAGTGGCCGATACGCAGCTTCATGTTCGGGCTCTTCGAGGCGAGCGAGGCGGTGGAAAGCCAGGCGGCGGGCTACTTTGACATCCGCGTCTGGAGCACGCCGGCGGTGCTGATCTACATCGTGGCGATCGGCGTCCTGTTCGGCCTGCAGCGGATGGGCGCAGCACTCCTGGTCAGCGTGGTGTTCAACGGCACCAACATCGTCCTCGACCTGTGGTTCGTGCTCGGCCTCGGCTGGGGCGTGAACGGCGTGGCCGCGGGAACCTTGATCAGCGAGTGGCTGGCGGCTGGCCTGAGCCTGGTCATGACCTACCGCGCCCTGCGGCGGAGCGGCTGGCAGGGAGGACGGCCGCCCGATCTCTGGAACCGCGCCCGGCTGGCCGGCCTGACCAACGTGAGCACCAACCTGATCGTGCGCACCTTCTTCGTGCAGTTGCCGTTCTTCATGCTGACGGCGCTCTCCGCCTGGCTCGGCGACCTGGTACTGGCCGCCAACGCCGTGCTGATGCAGTTCTTCCACATCATGGCCTACGGCCTGGACGGCTTCGCTCACACCACCGAGACGCTCACGGGCCACGCCTTCGGCGCCAACGACCCGCGCCGGTTACGCCGGTCGGCCATCTACTGCTCCATCTGGGCCGGGTTGATCGCCGGCATGCTGAGCCTGGTCTACCTGATCTGGGGTACGGACCTCGTCGCCATGCTCACCCTGCTGCCGGAGGTACGCGCGGTGGCGGCCGAATACCTCCCCTGGATCGCGGCAGCGCCGCTGGTCGCCGTCTGGGCCTTCATGCTCGACGGCGTATTCATCGGCACCACCCGCACCCGGGAGCTGCGCAACAGCATGTTCGTGGCCGCCATCGTGTACCTCCTGGCTGTCTGGCTGTCGCTCGAGCCGCTGCGGAACCACGGCATCTGGCTCTCCATGACGATTTTCATGGCGATGCGCAGTGTGCTGCTCGGCGCGCTGTACCCCCGGATCGAGCGGCTTGCCGCAGCCCGGGCCGGGGGGATGTAGCACCGGAGGCGCGTGATAACATGATCCGCCAGCCTTGAACGTTCCGATGCGCTCGGGTTATCGATGAGTGAAGGTCAGCCGGGCAACCCCCGATCAGCAACTGCGGGCGGCGTCATGGGCCGCGTGCACGGCATCGAGACCGGATATCTCAACATGGTTCGGGTCACTTTGGCGATTGCTGTCGTGCTGGGCGTGCTTGCAGTCGGCGGGGCCATTCTCTGGTATGCCCTGGCACACATGGCCACTGCCGGAACGCACAGCCCGTCGGACTACTTCGAAAGCCCCGCCTGGGGATCGATCCGGCACCGCGTGCTGCCCACGTTTCCGGAACAACGAGCACCGGACGGGAGCCGGAGCCCGGCGGGCCAGAACGAAGCGCCGAGCCAAAGCCCCATCGACAAGCGGATCGCCAGAATTGCGGACAACCTCAACGCCCAATTCAGCCGCAACGCCGGCGACGAAACCGGGTTCACCGACCGCTATCCAAGGCGCCTGCTCGAGGCGTGGGTGTTTGACGAATCCGGAATTCCCGGAACCTATCTCGCTGATTACACGGACCGATTGATCGCCGTTTCCGAAACGATCGGAAAGGATCAGCAGATCAACCGGATCGGGTCCATCGACGATCGCGCCCGGGTCATCATGGAGGCTCTCGACGCCTTTCGCCTGGCCTTTCTGGCGCAACTCGAACAGGCTGAAAGCCGCGCCGCCGGCGCCAACGCCGCGGCCGCGGCAAAACGGGCGGAAGCCGCGCAGCGGAGCGTTTATCTGGGGCTTGGCGGGCTCGGCCTGCTGGTCTCGCTGGTCCTGATCGTCGTTCTGCTCAGGATAGAGGTCCATCTGCGCAATCAGGTTCACCTGCAAACACTCGCCGGCGGCCGGACCGCTGACGTCAGCGGCCAGATTGAAGGGTAGCTCGATGGCGTCAGCCCTCTCCCGGCGACCGGCCCGGCCCGAACCTTGCCGGCTTTTGCCTGTCGCAAGGCCGCGCATCATTCATGCAATCGCTTTTGCAGCGCTTTGCTGCGCGATCGGCTCGCCGAACGCATTCAGCGATCTCGAGGAATGCGAATTCCCGGTGACCAGCGATGTCGGGAACCGGCAGGGTCAAACGAAAGACGAAGCCAGGGAGGAACTCGTTCGGGAACTGGCCGTGAAGCTGCGGCAGTTCGACCGGTGCCTTGATCGGCAAAAGGCTACCGCCGCAACAGCGACCGTCGGCGCCGCATCCCAGGCAGCCGAAGGCGGGCGCACGGGCATTGCCAGCAGCGGCCACGGGGGGCAGAATCCAGGCGATAGCGTTGAGGAAACGCGCCCGGGTGGCGGAACGCCCGAGCTGGCCGGCGACCCCATTGCCGCTGTCGGCGATGAGGCGGGCACGGGCCGTGGTGAACAGAGCCAGGAGCTTCCAACCGGTCCCGCATCCTCGGAACCAGTCGCAGCCGCGGGTGCAGCGGCCCGAACGGAAGGGCTCGGAAGGCCAGGCGGAAGCGCGAGGGTCCCGGACAACGTAGTGGAGGACGACGTCGCCCGCATCCTGCGGGAGGCGGCGGAACGGGAAACCGACCCGACCCGTCGGGCGGCGCTGTGGAAGGAATACGAGAACTACGTGAAGAATCTGTGAAATCGACCGGTTACCAGTTATGACACTCAATGGAATTCGGCATTTGTGCCGCGCGATGAGCCTGGCCCTGACGGCGATATCCGGCGCCCTGCTGTTTGCGGTTGCGCCCATGCACGCCGCGGCCAGCGACGTTGAACTCGGCCCCCGCATCGAGCGTGAAAACGAAGTCCAGGCCGCCCGGGCGGCGCCGCGCCCGGCGCTGGATATCCCGCCCCTGCGCCTCGCGGTTCCGGTTCTGGACCCGGGCCTGCCTGAAAACCGGGCGGTGTGGGAAGAACGCGGCATCTGGCCCGAGTTGCGCCGCGCCGAGAGCGTGCGCTGCGCCCAGTTGATCGCCGATGCGATCCGGGGCCTGGGGCATTTCGAATCCGTGATCGTCGCCCCGGACACTTCCGTCAGCGCAGACCTGTACCTGCTCGGCGAAATCGCAGCATCGAACGGCGAAGACCTCAAGATCGGGTATCGGCTGCTCGACGCCACCGGCAAGACCTGGATTCAGAAGAAAACCGCCAGGCACCGGGTACCGCTGGGCTGGCACGAGAACAACACCGACCGGCAGGCGGACCCCTTCGATGCCGTGTACGCGGCCATCGCCAGGGATGTGGAGAAAAGCCTGACGGCCCAGGCACGGCGTCATGCCTCGACGGTGAAGCAGAACGCCAAGCGCATCGCCAGGGGGAAAAGCCCCCGGATGAGCGACCTGGAGAAGGTGACGCTCACCCGCGACCTCGTTCTCGCCGGCTATTTCGCTCCGGACCGGTACGGCGATGCGCTCAAGCAGTCGGGCGGCCGGATGAAGATCCAGTACGTGCCCTACACCGGGGACGAGGACTGGAGCCGCATCCAGAGCGTCAGCGCCCGGGACGACGCCTTCGGCAGCCATCTGTCGGGGGAGTACGCCGCCTTCGCCGAAAAGATGCAGGGCTCCTATGCCCTCTGGCAGCAGGACTCCTTCCCGTATGCCCGGGAGCAGCGCATTCTCAAGGAGCGGGCGACGGCACAGGGCGTGCTGGGCGCACTGGCCGCCGTGGCCACCGTCGCCGCCGTCGCGGACGGCGATGTGGGAACGCTGCCCACGGTTGCCGCCGGCGTCGCCAGCACCGCGCTGATCGTCTCGGCCTTCCGGACCAACAACAGGAGAAAGGACCAGGTGCGCCAGTTGAACGAACTCGGCAGGTCCCTGCAGGCCGAACTGGCGCCGTCCGTCGTGGAAATGCGCGAGTCCACCGTGACGCTGCGCGGCACCGCCCGCGAGCAGTTCCAGCAGTGGCGCAGCCTGCTTCGGGACCTCTACGCCAACGACGCCGAAGACTTCGAGGCCGTCACCGTTGCCGAGGCCGATGCCGGCGTCGAGATCTGAGTCGTGCCTGGCGCCTGAGATCGATCCGGCCCGCCCGCCACGCGCGCCGCACTCGGCGAGCCGGGTGGTGTTCGCAACCCTCTCCGCGATCGGTTTCGTCTTCCTGATCGGCATACCCATTCCGGCAGGTGGTGCCGGGGTAGGCTGTGACGGGGAATGGGCCGATTCCCCCATCTGCAGGGAACGCCAGGCCGCGGTGGACGCGAGGGCCAGGGCCGAAGCCCTGCTCGAGCGCCTGCCGGACCTGGCGGAACCGCCCTGGGACCCGGCCGAATTCGAAAGCGCCGATGCCCTCTACCAAGAGGGCATGGCTTTCTACCGTGACGAGTATTTCGGCGATGCGGCGGCAAGGTTTCAATCGGCGACAGACCTTCTCATCGGCATCGAGCAGGCATTTCAGGCGTTTGTCGCAAGGCGGCTTGCCGCCGCCGACGCTGCCTTGGAGGCAGAAGATTTCGAAGCCGCGGCGGCCGGATACGACGCCGTTCTGGACGTGCAGCCCGAGTCCGGCGCAGCCTCCCACGGCCTGTCGACCGCCAACCGGGGCCTGGCGGCGCGCAAGGCGCTCGAACAGGCGCGCCAGGCCATCCATTCGGGTGATTTCGCAACGGCGGAAAGCCGGCTTGAGTCCGTTCCGCCGGGGATGTTAAGCGACGGCGTCGCCCAGGCACGCCGCCAGATCCAGGCATCCCGGCACCAGCAACGGCTGAGCCGCCGCATGTCGCGGGGCTTCCAGCATCTCGACCGGGCCGAATGGCAGGAGGCGGAAGCCGCCTTCACCGAAGCGCTGCGGGCCGACCCCGATTCCGCCGCGGCCTTGGATGCCCTCGAGGATCTGCATCGCCGCCGAGCCGGCGCCGAACTCGCCAGCTACCGGGACCGGCTGGAGGCGCAGGTGGAACTGGAGCACTGGGCGGAAGCGCTCGCCCTGCTGGAACGCATGCGGGAACTCGACCCCCACGACGCCGTCACCGCCCGCGAGCTCTCCCGCATCGGCCATCTCGCCGCTGTCGAGGGGCGCATCGACGGCTACCTGAGCCGGCCGCAACGGCTCTCGGCGAAGGGCGTCAGGGACCGGGTTACGGCGCTTCTGGACACCACGGCAGACCCGGAAGTCTACGGCGCCAGGATCGCGGGCAAACGGGAACGGCTGCTGCAATCGCTCGCCACCTGGACAACACCGGTCGAGCTGACCATCCGTTCCGACGACAGGACGGAGGTGCGCATCCGCCCCGGCCGCGTGCTCGGCAAGTTCAGGGAACGCCGCCTCGAGGTGTTTCCGGGCGACTATGTCCTGAGCGGCCGCCGGAACGGCTACCGGGAGGTATCGGTGCAGGTTGCCGTTGCTCCGGGCGCCGACGCTCTTTCTTTCGAGGTCGTTTGCCATGAGCGGTTCTGAGGGCGGCCCGAACCTCGACGCCTACATCAGCCGTCGCCGGCGTCGGCTCATGGCCGGCATTCTGCTCGTGCTGCTGGCGGCCGCCCTGCCCATCGCGCTGCTGGTATCGAGCCGTGCCTTCGAACTCGCGGTGTCTCCCCCAAAAGCGGCGGCCACCGCTGCCTGGAGCCGGGTTGAAGGCCGTCTGCTGATCCTGGGCTCCAGGGTGATGCTGTTCTCCCGCAAGGGGACCGTGGCACTCCAAGCGCAGGGATTCGCGCCCCGGTCGATCGAGATCGAAAAGAACAGCGAACGCCAGCAGATACCGGTGACCCTTGAACCCCTGCCCGGCAGTGCCGTGATTACCGTCGACTCACCCGTCGAATTCGACCTGTCGGTGGACGAGGTATCGTTCGGCGCCGCTGCCAGGGTCGAGGTGGAGCTCGAGCGCGGCCCCCATACGGTGCGCATCCGCGGCAGCCGCATCAAGCCGGTGACCCGGGAAATCGACGTTGCCGGGTACGGGGAAATCGAACGTTTCGCGTTTGCAACCGAGCCCGGCAACAGCATGCTGGCCGTGAAGACCGTTCCCGCCGACGCACAGGTGTTTCTAGACGGCGCCCCGGTGGGCCGGGGTGGGTTCGAGGGCCGGCTCGATCTGGGAGACCACGAGATCGCCGTCCGGCTCGATGGGTATCACGATCAGCACAGGCGCTTTACCGCCGAGCCGGAGCAACGCATCGACCTTGGCTCGATCGAACTGTTGCCGAAGCCGGCGACCCTTGCCGTTGCGTCCACGCCGAGCGGCGCCGCAGTGCTGGTCGACGGGGAATTCGCGGGCAGCACGCCCGTGCGGATCTCCCTCCAGCCATTGCGGACGCAGCGGCTGGTCATCCGAAAAGCCGGCTACGAGCCGGTGGAGGCCCGATTGGAGCCGAAGCCCGGCGAGATCATCGAACGGGCCTTCCGGTTGGGCAGCCAGACGTGGCGCGCCAGCGTGACATCCGATATCGAGGCCAGGGTGAGCGTCAACGGCATCGACCGGGGCTTCACCCCGGCCGCCGTCACCGTCAGTGAAGGCGACCGCATCGAGGTGTCCCGGGAGGGTTATCAGCCCCAGTGGGTAACCGTCGATCCCGTGGGCGGCGAAGAGCGCGCCTACGCCTTCAGGATGATGCGTCCTGCCGAGTACGCGTTCGACCAGGCCGAAGCGGAAATCTCCCTCGCCAACGGCATCGTGCTGCGCAAGTTTCCGCCCGTGCGTTTCGTCCTCGGTCCGGTGCACGGCCAGGCGCGCCCCATCGAAAAGGCGTTGACCCGGCCGTTCTACATGGGCTTGCGGGAGGTGGCCTACAAGGAGTATCTCGTCTTCGACGCGCAGCCGGTTCCGCGGGGGTTGTCACCGGAGCACCCGGTAGCGAACCTCACCTGGGCCGAAGCGGCCAGGTATTGCAACTGGCTGAGCGGCCGGGAAGGCTACCCGCCCGTGTATGAATTCGACCCCGCCGGCGAATTGCGCCGCGTCGCAACCGGGTCGCTGGGCTACCGGCTTCCGACGGAAGCGGAATGGGAAGCGGTCACCGGATACGACATCGCCGGGGGCCGGTTGGTCGGCCCGTTTCCCTGGGGCGAGGCTGCGTCCATACCCAGGGCTTTCGGCAATTTCGCCGGACGCGAGAACGACGGCCAGGGACCTGGCAACTTCCTTTTGGAGCATGTGGACAACCACACCGGCGTGGCGCCCGTTTCATCCTATCCGGCCAATTTCAACGGCCTTTACGATCTCGCGGGCAACGTCGCCGAGTGGGTCACGGATTACCACGCGCCTCTCCCGCAGCAGACGGCAGGGCTACTGATCGACCCGCTGGGACCGGCGCGGGGTATCGACCACGTGGTCAAGGGTTCGAGCTTCCGCTCCGGCGAGTTGTCCGGCCTGGCCGTCGCCCACCGCAGCTTCGTGGCGGGCAGGAGCGATGCCGTGGGCTTCCGCATCGCGCGGTGGATTTACTGATGCGCCGCCCGGGGTGGTTCTGCCTGGCGTTCGTCCTGTTCGCGACAGTGTCGGCCGTCGCAGAGCCGGAACGCGACGGGCAGGCGGCCGCTCGGGAGCCGGGTACGACGGTGACGGATGAAAACGGGTCGGACCAGGCCGGACCAGGTGAAACCGGACCGGCCGGCACCGAACCGTTCAGCGCCGTCGGGCAGGAATCCAAGCCGGCGGAAACGGAGCCGCTGGCTCCCATCGAGACGCAGAGTTCATTACGAGTCAACGCAAATGTCAGCCTTCCCCAGGACATCTGATCCAATCCGCGCCCGCGGACCGAACCGGCGCGGGCCCAGGGCGAAAACACCGTGAACGAAAACACCGCTTCCGCATCGCTGCGCAGACGGCTGATGGCCTGGTCGGCCGGGCACAGCCTCGTTCTCGACATCATCGGGCTCATGCTCTCTGCTCTGATCGTGCACGGGTTCTACGTTCTCTACATCGACCCGCTGGCCGGGGACGCCATGCGCACCGCCGCCGCCACGGCCACCGTTCCGGAGCGCACCCTGGCCGTGATACTCAAGGACATCGAGCAGGAAATCTGCATCGTCCTCGGCCTGTGGAGCGCCTGGCTGCTGGCGTTCCGGTACCGGCTGTTCGAAAACGAAGGCTACCTGCTGGAAGTGGATTTCCTGGAGCTCGGCAAGGTCACCGAATACAGCCAGCCCGTGCTGGCCGGCCTGCAGCGCAAGGTCGACGATGCCTCCGCACACGTGTCCGGGTCCCTGCTGCTGTCGAGCGCCGGCCTGGCGCTGGACCGCATCCGCCTGAACGGCGCCTTCCATGAGGCCAACGAAGTGGCCGCCGAAGCCTGCGACCTGCACCTGGAAATGCTCCACTCGAAGCTGGCCATCAACCGCTATGTGCTGTGGGCCATTCCGTCGATCGGCTTCCTCGGCACCGTGCGGGGCATCGGCGAGGCGCTCACCAGGGCCGGCGAGGCCATGGCGGGGGACATCTCGGGCGTGGCCGCCAGCCTCGGCATCGCGTTCAACTCGACGTTCGTGGCGCTGTTCGTCAGCCTGGTGCTCATGCTGTTCTCCAGCATGCTGCAGGGGCGCGAGGAGCGCCTGGCGGCCAACTGCAAGCACTTCGTTTCCTCGCAGCTCATCGCGCGGCTCAGCGCGCTGGCCAAGTCGTCCGGGGCAGAAGAAGCCGCCGCCTCCGGGCAATCGCCTGCCATCGGGGAAAGTTCGGTGTGAAACGCCCCTTCACCACGCGCTCGGCGCCCGGTTTCGGGCTGGCCTTTCTCGACGTGCTCTGTTGCGGTCTCGGGTCGGCGGTGCTGTTGCTGCTGATCGTCAAGCACGGCCCGGCCGACGCCGGGACGATCGACCAGGCGACGATCGACGCCCGGACTCGCGATGTACAGGAACGCATCGCGGCTGAGGAGTCACATCGGGAGGGGTTGCTGGAAAGGCTGGCCGAACAGGAAAGGATTCTGGCACGCGATGCGGCAGCGCTGGAGACGCTGTCGTCGCAGCAGCAGGCCCAGGCTGCCCGGTACGCCGGCCTGCTCGACCAACTGCGTTCCGAACGCGCCACGCTCAGGGAAAACGCCGCAAGCCTGCAAGCGCTGCAGAGCGCCGTCAAACAACCGGAAGAACCGGAAAGCCGTCCTTATGGAAAACAGCTTACCGGCATCAACGTTGCCGACGACCGCGTCGCCATATTCCTGGACCGTTCCGCCAGCATGCTGCATCCGTCGCTGGTGGAGATCGTGCGGCTTCGGGTATCGTCTCCCGAGTTGAAACGCAGCGCACGGAAGTGGGCGGCAGCCCGCGAGGCGGCCCGTTGGGCGTACCGGCAACTGCCCGACGGCACCCGATTCCAGTTCTTCACCTACGCCGGGGACCTTAAGGACATCGCCGGCGCGACGCCACCCACCCGGCAACGGATTTCCTGGCAGGTCAAGGGGAGCCCCGGCGCGGACGCGAACGCCCTGGACGCAGCCCTGGCCGGAGCGTTACCCGACGGGCCCACCAACCTCAAGCAGGTTTTCGAGACCGCGGCGAGGCTGGTCCCGAGGCCCCGACAGCTATTGATTCTGACGGACGGCTATCCGACGGTGCCGGGCAACAGGCGGCTCAGCGGCTTGAGGGGTTGCCCCACACCCAGAAAAGGCGCAACGCCCGTGCTTTCGCCCCGGTGCCGCGAGGCCGTCTACCTGGACGCCGTGGAGGTGGTCAACAAACGCCTGGCCGGGGTGCCGGTAGACGTGATTCTCTTTCCCCTGGAGGGCGATGCGAACGCCGTGCGCGGCTACTGGCTGCTGAGCGCATTGAGCGGCGGGCGCATGCTCACTCCGGCCAGGGGCTGGCCTTACCCATGAAAGTTTCCACCCCAGCGCGCCGGAACGCTGACGCGCAAGGAACAGAATCCCGCTGGGAGAGAGTAGGTGTGCGGTGCGGGTATCCGGCACCTTTAAAGCACCCCTGCGCTCTTGA
>JAPPHD010000002.1 GCA_028821125.1 Gammaproteobacteria bacterium | reverse complement strand
TCGCCCACGCGGTGTACCGCTACGCGGCGCTGGTCCAGAACGCCATCGAGGTGCGCGAGGACGAGAGCAAGATCGTGCTGGGGTGACGGCGGGAAGTCAAAGTCAGTACGTATCGAACATCCGCTGGATGGCGTCCGGTTCGGTGGTGGCACTGAGGGCTAGGGCTAGCAGGACCCGTGCTTTCCAGGGCTGGAGGTTGTCGGCGGTGACGACGCCGCGCTCCCGTAGGCCGGGGCTGCGGGCGACGCGGCCGGAGCCCACGCGGCTGCCGATGCACAAAACGACGCCCTTTTCACGGGCGCGGGCGAACGCCTCGTCCTGCGCCGGCGTCGGCCGGCCCGCGCCCGTGGCGGCACACACGATTCCCCTGGCGCCCGCGGCCACGCTGGCTTCGATCATGGCGCCGTCCGCGCCCGCGTGCGACACCACGACATCAACCCTGGGCAGCGACTCCAACCCCGCCACGTCGAACTCGGTAGCGGTGGTGTGCGGCATGACCGTGCGGTGGTAATAGCGCACGCGGCCGTCGGCGTCGGCAAAACCCAAGGGACCCAGGTCCCGGCCCTGGAACGCCTCGACGCGGTAGGTCGCCGTCTTGGTCAGGTCCCGGGCGCCGTAGATGCGGTCGTTCATCACCGCCAGCACGCCCTGCCCGCGGGAACTCGGTTCCGCGGCCACCCGCACCGCGTTCAACAGGTTCAGGTAGCCGTCCGCGCCCAGCGCCGACGCCGGCCGCATGGACCCCACCAGCACCACCGGCCTGTCCGTCTTGAGCACCAGGTTCAGGAAGTAGGCCGTCTCTTCGAGGGTGTTCGTGCCGTGGGTGATGACCGCGCCGTCGGCGCCGTCGCGCTCGAAGATGCCGTGCAGCAACTCCGCCAAATCGAGCCAGTCCCGGTCCACCAGCGCATGGCTCGGCAACCGCCGGAACGGAACCTGCGCCACCTCGGCAATGTCGCCCAACTCGGGAACGGCGCTCACCAACTCGCCGTCGCCGAGCCGCTTGTTGTTCTCGATGTACCAGGCGAGATCCAGGCGGTCGGCGCCCACCGAGTCGATGGTGCCTCCGGTGAGGATCAGGGCGATTCTGGGTGTGGTCATTTGTGGTGCCGGTCCATGGAAGCGAAAGGCGATTAAGGACACCCCGAAGTCGGGCTGGAACCTATCCGACAAACCATAGGCTGTCAATTGTATCCGGGATCAATCGGTCATCGTTCCGCTGCCGTCCGCGGCAGCCGCACCCGCACCACCATCGGGTCGTGGTCGCTGGCCCGCGCCGCGGTTTCGGCGAACTCGGCGTTGACGTGGACGATGTCCACCTCGGCGGAGGCGCCGAGGGAGGGACTCACCAGGATGTGGTCCAGGGACTGGGCGTTGCCCTCGAAGATGTAGGTGTAGCGCTCGGTCGGGGGCAGCGTTTCGGTGAGGTTCCGGAGGCTGCGTTCGAGGACCTTGAGCGGGGAGACGAACCCGAACTCGTTGAAGTCGCCCAGGACGACGATGAGGGCGTCGCGCCGTGCGGCGAGCCGCCGGGCGACGAACGCCTGCACCGTCTCGGCCTGCCTCCGGCGGTTGGTCACGCCGCCGTTTGCGGACGGATCCTCCTGGCGCTCGGTGAAGGGCTGCACCTGCCCGAACAGGGGGCTGCTGCCGCGCTTGGAGTTGAAGTGATTGTTGACCACGGTGACCGGCGCACCGCCGGACGCGCGCGGCCGAAAGGTGGCGGCCAGCGGCAGGCGGCCGTTGTAGAACGGGTTCCGGGGGTTGGTGCGCTGGTCGGCCGGGTCCGTGACCGTGGCCACCGACCCGGGGACGAGTTCCACGCGCGCCGGGTTGTAGAGGAACGCCACGCGGATGTTGCCGCCGGGCTGGCCGCCGCTGGTGTCGTCGCCGATGAACGGGTGGTCGATGAAGCGGTAGCGCACCCGCCCCACGGCGGCGACGCGCTCCACGAGCAGGCGCAGCGTGGCGCCGGCGGCCTTGACCCCGGTCTTGGCGGAGCCGTCGTTGTCCTGGATCTCCTGCAGCGCCACCACGTCGGGGTGGCGCAGGTTACGGGCTATGATGGACGCCACCGCGTCGAAACGGCCGCTTGCCACGTCGGTGTCGCCGTCAGCGTCGTTGGGGTCGAGGTTGAGCACGTTGAAGGTGGCGATGGTGAGGTGATCGTCGCCGGCCCGCAACGACGTGGTCTCGGGCTTCAGCCGTCCCCGCGTACGCCTGAATTTATCGGTGAAACGCACCTCGTAGTTGCCGAAGCCGTAGCTCATCACGCCGGTGACGTCGCCCAGGGAGTCCCCCACCTGCACGTGCGGCGTCGCCATGGGGCTCAGTCCGAAGTCGTCGTCGATCTGGATCCGTTCGGGGTTGAAGTCGTCGGGACGAAGCGTGAGGGCGCCGCGCGCACTCAAGCCCGAAGGCGCCGTGCCGCGGGCGCGCACGAAGATCTCGCCGAAACGGCTGGTGGGGCTCACGGCCACCGCATCCCTGACCGTGACGCGCATGCCTTCGAGGGTCTCGTAGAAGTCGATGCCGTCTTCTCCCGGATCGAAGACCGCGAACCCGTCGTTGTCGATGACGCGGGCGGGCGGGACGCGCCCACCGGACCCCAGCACCACCGGGGCGGGAAGCCGGTTGCGGCGGGACAACCGCGTGAGCCGCGGGCGCGTGATCTGGGTGATGGTGAGGTTGCGGGACGCCGCGCCGCCGGGCTGGAATTCCGTCACCACCCCACGCACGCGCAGCCGGTCCCCCGTGGCGGCCGCCGGAGCCCGTCGTGTGAAGACGAATATGCCGTCCGAGGTATCCGGGTCACCGTCCCCCGCCGCATCCTGCAGGTAGAAACCATCCGTATCCACCGCGGTCACGATGCCGGTGGTCGTGACCTGCCGCCCGCGAAAAGGTGAAATGTGGCCGCGCCCCTGGACCCGCCCGATGCGCGTCTCGCCGGCGGCCTCGGTCACGCTCGCCGCCAGCGTCACGTAAAGCAGCGTCCCGACCGCCGCAAGCCACACCCGCGTTCCCGTCGAAGTGGAACGTTTCACACGGTATCCCATGCCGACACCGTGTAACAGGGTGGGTGCGACGCCTCAAACGGTCCTGCCCTGCTAAATCTTCATTGCCTATTCCCCGTCCCGGCAGTATGCTGAAAGTGTGAGGTCAAGCATGGTCTGGTGTCGGGTTCCTGTTGGAAAGGAGGGTTCGTCATGTCGGTCATCATGATCTACGAAGGCATCCATGGGGCGGAGGAAGTCGCCAACCGGGTCGCGAAGTCCCTCAACTACAAGTGCGTGGGACGGCAGGACCTGGCGGCCACTCTACCGAATTACGGCGTGCCGCGCGCCAAGCTCGACGACATCACGGAGAAGGAGCCGCACTGGTGGGAACAGTGGCTGCAGGACTTGCGGCCCTACCGTATCGCGCTCCAGGCCGCCATGTGCGAGATGGCTCAGGCCGGCCCGATGGTCTACC
>JAPPHD010000010.1 GCA_028821125.1 Gammaproteobacteria bacterium | reverse complement strand
CGCCGAAAGGGAAGCGCCGCATGCGAACTCGCTGGTGAGATTGACGATATTATGTCAAATAGAAATATCTCTAAAATCAAAGGTTTGCGATTTGTTCCATGAAAGCCTGTTCGGCTGAATCCTTCGGGTATTCGCTGCCGCCACGAGAGGCATTTTCAACATGAGCATCAAGCGGCTCAAGATCCCGTCATCGATCCTTGCGGCGCTGCGCGAAAGCTGCGGCGAACTCACCGGCATCCGGCGGGGCATCGAGAAGGAGAGCCTGCGGGTCGCTCCCGACGGCAACCTGTCAACGCGCAGCCATCCGCACGAGCTCGGTTCGCCCCTGACCCACCCCAACATCACCACCGACTTCTCGGAAGCGCAACTCGAACTGATCACCGGGGTTCACGCCACGCCGGAAGCCTGCATCCGCCAGCTTCACGACGTCCACCGGTACGTGTATTCCTGCCTGGACGACGAGCTGCTGTGGGTAGCGTCCATGCCCTGTTTCGTGGGCGAGGAAGGCGACATTCCCGTCGGCCGTTACGGGTCGTCCAACATCGGTACCGCCAAGACCGTCTACAGGCTCGGGCTCGGCCATCGGTACGGCCGCCTCATGCAGACCATCTCCGGCATTCACTACAACTTTTCGCTGCCGCAAGCCTTCTGGGACCGGTATGCGGCCCTGCTCGGGAGAACGCCCGGCCAGGACTTCGTGACCGACTGCTACTTCGGCCTGATCCGCAATTTCCGCCGGCACAGTTGGCTTCTCACCTGGCTCTTCGGTGCATCGCCCGCCATCTGCCGCTCGTTCGCGCGCAACCTCGACCATGGCCTGGCCGGATTCGACGAGGGCACGCTTTACCTGCCCTGGGCCACCTCGCTCAGGATGGGGCGGCTGGGCTACCAGAGCAATGCCCAGAGCGGGTTGCACATCTCCTACAACAGCCTGGATTCCTACGCCCGCACCATGCACCTGGCGCTGACCCGGTCCTATCCACCCTACGAGTCGATCGGCGTAAAGGTTGACGGCGCCTACCGGCAGCTCAACACGGCGCTGCTGCAGATCGAAAACGAGTTCTACGGGGCCATCCGGCCCAAACGGCGGATTCGCTCCGGCGAACGCCCCCTGACAGCGCTCCGGCGCCGGGGTGTGGAGTACGTGGAAGTCCGCTGCCTCGACCTCAACCCGTTTTTGCGGGTAGGCATCGACGAACAGCAGATCAGGTTCATGGACACCTTCCTGCTGTGCTGCCTGCTCGCGGAAAGCCCCGGGGACAGCCCGGAAGAGTCGGCGGAGAACGAGGCGGTGCAGCTCGCCGTGGTGGAGCGGGGCCGCGAGCCGGGGCTGCGTCTCGGCGGCGAACGCCGCGACAACCTCACCGGCGCCATCCTCAGCCGGTGCGCCGAGGTGGCCGAATTGCTCGACCGGGCCCACGATTCGGATCTGTACACCGATGCCCTTGAACAGCAGCAGGCCCGCGCGCGCAACGCCAGCCTGACGCCGTCGGCGCGAATCCTGGAGATGATGGCGAGCCAGAAGACGCCGTTCTTCCGGTTCGCGCTCAACCAGTCCATCGCCCACAAGGGGTATTTCGACGAACACCCCCCGACCGGGCGTGAAATGGACCGGCAGCAGGCCAGGGCCCGGCGGTCGTTCAACGACCAGGAAGCCATAGAGGCCGCAGACGAGGTGGATTTCGACACCTTCCTGGAATCCTATCTCAAGCCCCCGCAGTGAACTTCCTCGCGCACTGCCTGATCGCCTCCCGGGCGAGTCCCGATGACGAAGCGATGGGGGCGGGACTCATTGCAGGCGCCATTCTGGGTGATTTCGTCAAAGGCACCGTGCCGGAGCGGTGGCCGGCCCCGTTGCAGGCTGGCATTCGCCTGCACCGGCGCATCGATGCGTTCAGCAACGGCGCCGCCGGAATACGCAGGAGCTGCAACCGCTTTCCGGCGGACCTGCGGCGCCTGGCGCCGGTATTCGTGGACATCGTTGCCGATCATTGCCTGGCCATCGACTGGCCGGCCTGTCACGACGAACCGCTGGAGGCGTTCAGCCAGCGCTGCTACGCGGCGCTAGCGCCGCATGCGCATCGTCTCGATTCACCGGGCAGGCGCTACCTGGACTGGATGGTCGAGGAAGACCTGCTGGCCCATTACCGGTACGTGGGCGCGATGGAGCAGGGCTTGCTCAGCATCACCCGCCGGCTCGGCCGGCAGCACCTGAACGGTGCGCTGCTGGAATTCGTTGCCGATCGTCTGCCGGACCTGCAGGAGGATTTTCGCGGCTATTTCCCGGAACTGCTCGCGCACGGGCGCGACTGGACGGCGAATCTGGCAGCACCAACAGCCGGGATGGAGGAGCCCGGTTGACGCTCCGGCTTTCGCCGCTAATCTAGGCGTTTTGCCGTCGTTGCCCGACCTGTACATGATTCGACGACCGAGACCGTCAACAGCAGCGAAATCACCGGGTGTGCTCCTGCCGCGTGCTCGACGTGCCGCCAAGCACGCCAGGTGCGCGCTCTTACTCCGCGCCGCCCGGTGATTTCACTACTCTTGCCGGCCTCGCCAACTTCATTCACGAACAGGTCGGACTAGGGAGCCTTCTTGAAAGCCGTTCTTTGCAAGGCCTTCGGCCCTCCGGAATCGCTGGTGCTCGAAGATGTCGCGGAACCGGAAGTCGGTCCGGACGACGTACTGGTCGACATCCGGGCCGTAGCGCTCAACTTCCCCGATGTTCTCATGATCGCCGGCAAGTACCAGATGCTTCCGCCGTTTCCATTCTCGCCTGGCGGCGAAGTGGCCGGAACGGTGGCCGCCACCGGCGCCAACGTGAACGGGTTCACCCCGGGAGACCAGGTATTCGGCGGAGTCGGACACGGCGGGTTTGCGGAACGGGCGGTGCTGCCGGCCGGGCGTCTTTTCCGCATGCCCGATTCCATGAGCTTTGCCCAGGCGTCCGGCATCAGCACCACCTACGGCACTTCCTACTACGCCCTCAAGGACCGGGCGGCGCTGCAACCGGGCGAGAACCTGCTGGTGCTCGGTGCGGGCGGGGGCGTCGGCATCGCGGCGGTGCAACTCGGCAAGGCTCTCGGAGCCCGGGTGATCGCGGCGGCGAGTACGGCCGAAAAGCTGGAAGCCGCCCGCGCATCCGGGGCCGACGAGACCATCGACTACAGCGACGGCCAGCTCAAGGACAAGGTCAAGGCGCTGACCGGCGGCAAGGGCGCCGATGTCATCTACGATCCGGTCGGGGGCGAGTTGTTCGATCAGTGCATGCGGTGCATCAACTGGTACGGCAGGGTGCTGGTCATCGGTTTCGCCGCCGGCGACATTCCCAAGGTGCCCATCAACCTGATTCTGCTGAAAAGCTGCCAGGTGGTGGGCGTCTTCTACGGCGCCTGGTCCATGCGTTCGCCGGAACAGCACCAGGCACGCTTCCAGGAGATTCTCGAACTCTTCGAACGGGGCAGCATCGATCCCCTGGTCGGCCGCTCCTACCCCCTGGAGCAGTACGCCCGGGCACTCCGGGACCTGTCGGAACGCCGCGCCATCGGCAAGGTGGTATTGACCGTCGACAGAGCGGGGCCGGCATGAGCCGCCGCCTGTTTGCCCGCGACTACGCAGTCGCCATCGCCGGGTTGTGCGGCGCCCTGGTTTTCGGGGCGCTGGTACTGGAGCATGCGGTAGAGGGTATGGATCCCTGCCCGCTCTGCCTGATGCAGCGCCTGTGGTTTCTCGTTGCCGGCCTGGTGGCGTACGCGGGGCTCGCGCACAACCCGCGCTGGGGCATCTATCCTCTCGTGACCATCGCGGCCGCCCTGGCCGGGGGCGCCTTCGCCGTGCGCCAGCTCTGGCTCATGAGCCTGCCCGCGGACCGGGTGCCGGCCTGCATCGACCTGGACCGCCTGTTCGAATTCGGGATGTTCTCGGATGTGCTGGCAGCCATGGTTTCAGGTACCGGCGATTGCGCTCAGGAACCTCCTTTTCTGGGTATACCGGTTCCCCTCTGGTCCCTCGCCGGGTTCGCCGCCGTCCTGGTTGCGGCCGCGCTGCAATGGCGGGCCAGGTAATCTGCCGGGAGGGGCCCGAACCTACTTCCTGGTCAGCTTAACCGGACTCAAATCAAAGGGTTGCAAAACCCTGGCCGGCGCGTTCCGGCGACGGAAACCTGTCGGGCAGCACATCGGGCGCGCACGTGCAAATGCGAATCCGGGTGGTATAGTTATCCACAGGTCGTCCTTTTTCGGGCGATCGCGGAAGGACGGCACGGCCCGGACTTCACGTCGAAGGCAGCATGTTCGGCGCGGGGAAATGGCTGGGTGTGCCCTGCAACGAGTAGCGGTGGGGGCCGCGGAAACTCGGGGAAAGGACTGCAAGGACGATGTCTGGCGAGTCATGCGCTGCAATCGGCGCGCGCCGCATACTGGTGATCAACGGCAAGGGCGGCTGCGGCAAGACCACGGTTGCCACCAACCTGGCGGTCGCGCTGGCGGCCCGTGGCAGGCGCGTGGCTCTTGTCGACAGCGATCCGCAGGGCTCGAGTTCCTACTGGGCGGCGCAGCGTTCGCCCGAGTTGCCGTCCGTACCGGTGATCTGCGCGCACGAACGGGGCGGCGAGCCTTGGCCATTGCATGAACTGGCGCCCCCGGGCACCGAATGCCTGATAGTGGATGGCCATGTGGGTGAAAACGAACCAGGCCTGCCGTGGCTGATTCAGCAGGCGGATGCGATCCTGGTGCCGATCCTGCCTTCTTCCATCGACATCCGGGTCGGCGGCCGGTTCATCACCCAGGTGCTGACCCACCGCCGCTTTCGGGCGATGCCGAGGCCCCTGGGCGTGCTGGCCAACCGGGTGCAGCCCAATGCCGATACCCACACCAGGCTCAAGCACTTCCTCGGCTGCCTGGGTCACCCCGTGGTTTCGACGTTTCGGGACAGCCCGGTCTACAGCGAGGCCATCGGCAGAGGCCAGGGCGTTGTCGACATGATCGACAGCCGGGCGGCCCGCAAGGAGACTCCCGCCTGGCGGGAGGTCACCGCCTGGGTCGATGCGCAGACGGTACCGGTGAGGCAACCGGCAAGCCACATTCGCAGGGCGCCGGCCGCGGCCGGCCGCCGTTTCACGCGCGCAAGCTCCGTCTCCGCCTGAATCGGCGACCACCGTCCGTGCCGCGCCAGTTTCCAGCGACCCGCATGCGCCGCGTGCGCGCCCGGGAGTTTTCGCGCCGCCTGGTCAGGGAATCGACGCTGACGGCGAGCGACCTCATCTATCCCATGTTCGTGATCGAAGGCGACAACCGCGCCGATCCGGTCGCTTCCATGCCGGGCATCGAGCGGTACACCATCGACCGGCTCGTCCGCGAGGCGGAATGCGTGGCGCAACTCGGGATTCCGGCAGTGGCGCTCTTCCCGAACATCGAGTTCTCCCTCAAGAGCCTGGACGGCGCCGAGGCGTGGAACCCGGACGGGCTCATTCCACGCGCGGTGCTGGCCGTCAAGGAAGCGGTGCCGGAACTCGGCATCGTTACCGATGCCGCCCTCGACCCCTACACGACCCACGGGCAGGACGGCATCGTCGACGCCGCCGGATACGTGCAGAACGACATCACGGTCGAGGCGCTTTGCCGGCAGGCCGCGGTATGCGCGCAGGCCGGCAGCGACGTGATCGCTCCTTCCGACATGATGGACGGCCGGGTCGGCGCCATACGCGGAACGCTGGACGGCGCCGGTCACCTCAACACCCTGATCATGGCGTACTCGGCCAAGTACGCATCCTCCTATTACGGGCCGTTCCGCGATGCGGTGGGCTCCAGCGCCACCCTCGGTACCGGAGACAAGTTTTCCTACCAGATGGATCCGGGAAACAGCGACGAGGCCATCCACGAGATCGCCCTCGACATCGACGAGGGTGCGGACATGGTCATGGTGAAACCGGGCATGCCCTATCTGGACATCGTCCGGCGGGTAAAAGCCGAATTCGGGGTGCCGACCTTCGCCTACCAGGTGAGCGGCGAATACGCCATGCACATGGCGGCTGTCGGGAAAGGCTGGCTGAACGAGTCGGTCATCGCCGAGTCGCTGCTGTGCCTGAAGCGTGGCGGCGCGGACGGCATCCTCACTTACTTTGCGAGGCGGATCGCCGGCGATCTCGCGGGTTCGAAACCGGCCGGCTGACCGGTTTCGAACACCGGAGCGGCGCCCCGTCGAATCGTCGTCGGGAGAGAAAATGGAGGCGGCGCCTTGTCGGTTATCGGCACCGGCTTCCGTGGTAAACTTCGCGCCCCCCAATGTTTGAGCGCAACCAACCGGAGAAGAACAATGGCGGAAACGGCGGCAACCGAGAACCGGAGCAACAGCGGCAGCATCGTTCACACCACCGACGGCGATTTCGAAAGCGACGTTCTCAATTCCGACAAGCCGGTACTGGTTGACTACTGGGCCGAATGGTGCGGCCCCTGCAAGATGATCGCACCCATACTCGACGAGATCGCCGGCGAGTACAGCGGCAACCTCAAGGTCTGCAAGCTCGACATAGACTCCAACCAGGCCACCCCCGCCAAATACGGCATCCGCGGCATTCCGACCCTGATGCTGTTCAAGGACGGCCAGGTGGAAGCCACCAAGGTCGGCGCACTCAGCAAGTCCCAACTGGCGGCGTTTCTCGACAGCAATATCTGACCCGGGCATTGCCCGCGAAAGACTGCGCGAACGAGTGATGGCTGCTGGGGCCGTGGCTCAGGGCGATTGCGGCGCCCGGCACAGCTTCGACCGCGACACGCCAATCGAGAACATTCCGGAAGCAAGGGTGTCCCCGGCCGCACCCGCTACCTACATGGCCGACGACGGCGCCATGATCCACCCGCCGGCCGAGGCGCCGGATGCGTCCCTGGTCGACCGCGACATCATGGTCTACGCGCTGAAAGCGGGTTTCGGGAAAATAGGCGCGCACATCGGCAGCCGGCCGGGTGAAGCCGACATCTTTCGGGAAGACATGGTTTCTTTCTGGCAGCGGGTATTGCGGCCCGGGTCGCGGGAAACCGCGTAGGGGCGACGGGAAAGATGTCGAACGTTCCGGGAAAATCCTTCGCCATGGTGCAGACGGGCGTTGGCGCACTGACGCCGAGGGATGTTCCCATTCCCGACATCGACGACGATTCGGCACTGCTCGAGCTCGAAGCCTGCGGCATCTGCGGGAGCGATTACGAACAGTTCGAAGGTCAGTTGCGCACCCCGATACCCGTGATTCCGGGGCACGAACCGCTCGGCGTGATCGCCAGGATCGGTGAGCGCGCCGCGGTCCGCTGGGGC
The DNA here is from genome assembly GCA_028821125.1 of Gammaproteobacteria bacterium. Classification (GTDB taxonomy): domain Bacteria; phylum Pseudomonadota; class Gammaproteobacteria; order Pseudomonadales; family Azotimanducaceae; genus Azophilus. Next base: position 27,284 of record JAPPHD010000010.1, on the reverse strand, counting down.
GTTGACGTGGGCGACCGGGTGGCGGTGGAGACCATGCTGGCGTGCCATCACTGCGAGACCTGCCTGGGCGGCGCCTACCACCTCTGCGACAACCGGAAGATCTACTCCTACATCCCGCTCTCCGAGCCGCCGGGTCTCTGGGGCGGATACTCCCAGTACATGTTTCTGCACGGCAATTCGGTGGTGCACAGGGTGAGCCCCGACCTCGCTCCCGAAATCGCCGTGATGTTCAATCCCCTTGGGGCGGGGTTCCGCTGGGCGGTGGAGATGCCGAACACCCGGCCCGGCGACACGGTCGTCATTCTGGGGCCGGGCCAGCGCGGGCTCGCCAGCGTCATCGCCTGCCGGGAAGCGGGCGCCGGCACGATCGTCGTCACCGGGCTGGAGGTGGATGCGGAGAAGTTCAGGGTCGCCAGGGCGTTCGGCGCCGATCATTGCATCGATGTGGACAACGAGGATCCGGTAAGGCGGGTCAGGGAAATCACCGGCGGCCGCGGCGCCGACGTGGTGGTGGAAGTCAGCGCCTACGCCACCCAGCCGATCGTCGATGCCATGAAGATGGTGCGCATGGGCGGCACCGTCGTGCTGGCGGGCATGAAAGGCTTCAAGGCTGTGGAGAACTTTGTCTCGGATCTCGTGGTGGTGAAGGAGATCAACATCCGCGGCGCCATCGGCGTGACCTCGAGCGGCTACAGGAGCGCTATCCGGCTGATCGAGAGCGGCCGGGTGCCGGTCGAGCTGATGCATACGCACAACTTTGACCTCGAGGATGCGGAACTCGCGATACGCACCCTTGCCGGCCAGGTGCCGGACGACCGGTCCATTCATTCCTGCCTGATTCCGCCCCGCTGAGGCCGCGGGGCGGGCGTTTGCACCGGAGCGCTTGCCGGCGCGTTCCCTGGACGGATACGACCCGCCATGGGTGGGTCATTGAATCGTCGGATCGGGACGGTGTACCCGTCGTCGCGGGGAAGAGGCTAAGCTAACGGCACAGGGACGGGAAAGGGCTCGTCTGTCCAGGGAAAAGGAGGTGTGCAGTGGCGGAAATGCCCTTCAACGAAAAAGTCGCGGAAGCGTTCAAGAACATCCCGAAGGGGGCGGCCGGCGGCCTGCCGGATTTCCTGGGCATCGAGATCTTCGATGCGGGGCCGGGCACCCTGACCGCGCGCCTAGCCGTGCGCGACGAATTCCTCACCGGCTTCGGCAACATGCACGGCGGCGTGCTCTCCGCGTTCTGCGACCACATGCTGGGCTGCGTCTGCTATCCCGCCATGAGCAAGGGACAGTGGGCGGCGACCACCGAGTTCAAGATCAACCTGACGGCGCCGGTCAAGGGAGGCACCGTGGAGGCCAGGGCGGAGATCCTCAACCTGTCGCGCAGCCAGGCGGTGGTGCGCATCGACATGGTCAATGACGGGCGCGCCTGCGCAATGGCCCAGGGTACGGTGACGATCCACAATCCAAGATCCTCAGGCGCCTCGAGCAGGTAGCCTGATCGGCCCGGCATCAGGCCATGCCGGATGGGTCGCACGATGTCAGCGCGGCGCCTTTCCGTCCGGCGGCCAGGCGTCGACACCCTCTTCCAGCGGCACCGCCAGGCTCCGCAGCAGTTGGGAAAACATGATCCAGTTGCCGATGGCAATCACCAGTTCGACACGCTCGGCTTCGGTTTCAAGGTGTTCACCGCAGGCCGCCCAGGCCTCCGGCTGAATGAACCCGTGCTCCAGCGTGTCGTCGGTGGCCTGCAATACCGCGCGGTCCGCACCGCTCAAGATCTGCGATGCCTGCCAGTCGCGCACGGCGAGCAGGTCTTGCACGGGAATGTCCATGCCTCGCGCTATTCGCCAGTGCTGGGTCCACTCGTACACCGACCCGGTCTGCCAGGCGATGCGCATGATCAGGAGTTCCCGCAGGCGCCCGTCCAGCGAGTTGCCGGTGAAAAGCAGCGTGGTGACGGTGCTCGCGAGCTCTCTGGCGACGGGCTCGTTCTGCAGCAGTATCCGGAAGACCGACAGGCCGGCGTAGCGGGCGTTCAGGCCCAGGGCTTCGGCTCTTCGCGCCGCTTGTTCCTCGGAAAGCAGGGGGACAGGGAGTTCTGGCATCTGTCGACGGAGTCCGGATTGTGGGGAACGCATTGTAACGCTCGCCACTTCGAGCGCGCTCGTGCCGAGTATTCAGGCGTCCCCGTCGTTCCGGTTGGCTGACGCGGGCGGAAGATGCTCCCTGAACCAGGCGACGGTCTCCCGCATCACCTCGCTGAAAGCGGGCTCGGCGTATATCTCGTAGTGCCCGTAGTCTTTCAGTACAACCAGTTTTTTCGGCTCTCCGGCCTTGTCGTACAGTGCCTGTGATTCTTCCGGCGGCACGAGCCGGTCGTCGTCGGTGGTGATGAACAGTACCGGTCTCGGGGCGATCTTGTCGACTACCCACTCCGGATGAAAGCCCAGCGTCTCATCGACGTATTCCAACGGCAGGGTGTTGAGCGCTGAAGGTACGTTCCGGCGCGCCGCGGCCGCGAGTTCGGCCGACTGGCGATCCGGCAGCAGAATCTCGTCGCGGTCGACGAGTTCCGATTCGCCCTCGGTCGTGCGCCTGATTCGATCCGCAGCGGAGCGTTCCAGGAGGTCGAACCATTCGTCCGGCCGGCGCACGCTGCGCATCCAGCGCTCGCCGTGACCAATCCCCACCACGCTCACGATGCACTGTACCCGCTGGTCCACCGCTCCAACCCATACCACCGTCGCCCCGCCGTAGCTGGTGCCGTAGATGCCGAGCCGGTTTTCGTCGACGGCCTCCTGGGCCCCGAGGAAGGTGAGAGCGGCCTGCACGTCCGCAACCCGGCTGTAGGGCGCCAGGCGCGTCCGCGGCCCTTCGCTCGCTCCCCAGCCCTTGTAGTCGAAGGCGAGAACCACGTAGCCGGCGTCGACGAGCACTCGGGCGTTGTCGGGCAGGTAGAGGTCCTTGACGCCGGTGTAGCCGTGGCAGAGCACGATACCGGCCCGCCGTTCGCCCGACCGGAGGTCGCCGGGCGCGTACAGATCGCCGACCAGCTTGCATCCCTCGGAATGGAAGGTGATGGGGCTCGGGGTCATATCGGGCTCGCTGCGCGTATTCCATGCTTTCGCGCCATCAGTCTAGCAGCGCCGGCAACGACAGTGGTCACACGAATGCGTCGGCCTCCCATGGTCCGAGCGCCTTGCGTCCGATCGCCAAGTCGACAATGCTTTGTCGCGAGGGAAGCCCGGCAATCACCCGAACCGGTACTGTCGCGGCGATGCTCCAGTCCCGCGAGAAAGCGGTGGATGGATGCGAACCTCGTTCATCTGACAACCCGATCCGCGAATGGCGGGTCCTGACGAGAGGACAACAATGGCGGGAGAACAACCGCTCGACGGCGTGACCGTGCTCGATTTCGGCCAGATCTACAACGGGCCCTACTGCGGATTCCTGCTCGCGCAGGCCGGAGCGCGGGTGATCAAGGTGGAATCCCGTCGGGGCGAATCATTGCGCGGCCGGGTGTCCGAGACCGAAACCGTCGCGCAGCCATCGCCGGCCAGCTACCCCTTCGCGCTGCTCAATGCCAACAAGGAGTGCATGACACTCGATTTCAAGACAAGCAAGGGGCAGGCCCTGCTCAAGCGCCTGGCTGGAAACGTGGACGTCGTGGTGGAGAACTTCTCACCGGGAACGATGGACAGGTATGGAGTCGGCAGCGCCGCGTTGCGTGCGGAAAACCCCCGCCTCATCTACGCGGCCGGCACGGGCTACGGTTCCACCGGCCCGCACCGCGACTACCTGGGCATGGACATCACCATCCAGGCCATGTCCGGCGTCATGAGCATCACCGGCGAAGCGGATGGGCCGCCCATGAGGTCGGGCGCCGCGCTGTGCGATTTCCTGGGGGGCGCGCACCTCTATGCCGGGATCGTCACGGCCCTGTATCGGCGAATGCGCACCGGGGAGGGCGCCTTGGTGGACATCTCCCTGCAGGACACCGTGTTCCCCACGCTCGCCTCGGCGCTCGGCGCCTACTTTCTGGGCGGCGAACAGGACTTGCGCAGTGGCAACCGCCATCCGTCGCAAAGCCTGTCGCCGTACAACGTCTATCCCGCCAGAGACGGTCATGTCGCCCTGATCTGCATTCGCGACGGGCACTGGCGCAACCTGGTTCTTGCGATGGACCGGCCGCAACTCGCCGAGCGCCCCGAATTCGCGACGATGACGGCCCGGGCGGCCAACGTGAATGCCGTGGATGCCGAAGTGGCCGCATGGACCCGGGTCCGTTCGCGGTCGGAAATCTTCCGAAAGCTCCAGGAGTTCGATGTGGTCTGCGCCTCGGTGCAAACCCTCGAAGAAGTGGTGAACGATGCGCACCTTCAAGCCCGGGGCACCGTTCAATGGCGCAGGCATCCGCGGCTCGGTGACATTGCGCTGTGCAACACGCCGCTCCGTTTCGAGGGGATCGATCCCCCACCCCTCAGCGATGTGCCGCCGCTGGGTGCTCACACTCGGGCCCTGCTCGACGAACTGGGCGGATACGACGAGGCGGCCATCGATGAGTTGGCGGCTGTGGGGGCGATCTAGACATCCGTTCAGACGATGCCGTAGGCGACTTTCAGGAAACCGCCGATGTTGGCTCCCTTGACGTAGTTCACGCGCCCGTTTTCGGAACCGTGGCGCACGCGGGTTTCGTGGATGCCGTGCATGATGGCCTGCGGGCGGCAGGACTTTCGCGCGGGTTTGAATGTCACGCAGCGCCTCGCCGACGCATTCCGGCCCCCGGCAAACCGTCGTCGATGTCCTTGAGCTTGCGGCGCATGATTTTTCCCGAACTGGTCTTCGGCAGGTCCTCCACGAACTGCACCGCCCGCGGCATCTTGTAGGCCGCCAGGTGTTCCCGGCAGTGGGCGATAATCGCATCGCCCTCCGGCGTACTCCCCAATTTCGGCACCACATAGGCCTTGGCCAGTTCGCCCTTGTCGGGGTCGGGAACGGCGCCGACCGCCACCATCGCCACATCCGGGTGTCCTGCCACCACCCGCTCGATCTCGGCCGGGTAGATGTTGTAGCCCGCGGTAATGATCATGTCTTTCTTGCGGTCGACGATAAACACGAACCCGTCCTCGTCCGCGTAGGCCACATCCCCGGTGCGCAACCAGCCGTCCTCGGTGATGGTTTCCCGGGTGGCGGTTTCGTTGCCGTAGTAGCCCTGCATGGTCACCGGCCCCCGGAACTCCAGTTCGCCCACTTCACCCGCCGGCAATGTGCGGCCGGCGTATTCCAGATCGGCGATGCGGGCTTCGCAATACGGCAGGGCAACGCCGATCGAGCCGTGCTTCACGGGACCGAAATGCGAGAAGGTGGTGCCGAGCCCGGCCAGTTCCGTCATGCCCCACAACTCGACCAGGGGGCAGCGGAACCGCTCTTCCACTTCCTGCATCTTGGCCACCGGCATGGTCTGGCCGCCGACCGTGCACAGGCGCAGGGACGACAGGTCGCAACGGTCCAGTCCCGGATGGTTGAGCAGGAAGAAATACATGGTGGGAACGCCTTCGAAGAGCGTTGCCCGATACCGTTGGATGCTGTCAAGCACCGCGGTTTCCTCGAACAGCGGGTGGACCACTACCGTTCCGCCGGTTATGAAGGTGCTGTTCATCACCACCGTGCCGTAGACGTGCGGCAGCGGCAGGGCGCTGACAACGGTATCCGTCTCCCGGCGGCCGTGCATGAGCGCCGTCAGTTGCGCGTTGGCAAGCACGCTCTTGTGTGATTGCATGGCGCCCTTGGGGTGGCCGGTGGTGCCCGAGGTGTAGCAGATGCTGCCGGTACTTTCCGGCGCCGCCGCCACCGGCGTGAAGTCAAGATCGCCGGACTCCGCCAGCGCATCGAATGCGGCCATGCCGTCGGGCACGTCCGCACCGAAGCAGATCAGCGCGGCAACGGAGCCGTCCGCCTTCAGCGGGAGCAGGGGTTCGAGTTTCTCCCGCGTGCCCGCCACCACCCGCGCTCCGCAGTCGCGAGCCACGTAGGCCACCTCTTCCGGCGTCAGCATGACGTTGATGGGTACCACCACCGCACCGGTCATCAGCACGCCATGATAGGCGACCACCCATTCCCAGCGGTTCGGCGAGTACAGGACGACCTTGTCGCCGGGGCCCACGCCCATCCCGGAGAGCGCGGCGGCAAGGCGGCGTGCCCGATCGGCCAGTTCTTCGAACGAGAATGTCTTCTCGCCGGAGATCAGGGCGGTGTTCGGTCCGAAGCGGACGGCGGATTCAGCAAGTAAGTCGGCAGCGCTGTTCATGGCAGTCTGGTCTTCCCTCCCGTTCACGATCCGAAGATGCAGGCGTTCGTGTCCTCCCGACACGGCGCCGTGAGGATCCTGTTCCTCAAGCTGCAATCTTACGCCAGTTTCCGCAAGTCGAGGGATTCCCGACTCGATCACCGGCGTTTCCGTGCAATGGCAGGGAGAGATGACGAGCCGGGGAGCCTCAGCGCCGATCGACGATGCGCTTTGCCTTGCCCTCCGAGCGGGGAATGCCGCCGGGGCTGTGCACACGGATTCCCGCAGAAATGCCGATATAGGACTTGATGCGCTGCCCGAGCGACCTCGCCGCGGTTTCCCGTTGCGCCTCCCCTGCGCCGCTCGCCAGCTCCACGTTGACGGTCAGCGCATCCAGGTGCCCCTGCTTTTCGACTTCGATGAAATAGTGGGGCGCCAGGGATTCGACCGACAGGAGCTGTTCCTCGATCTGCGAGGGGAAGACGTTCACGCCGCGGATGATCAGCATGTCGTCGCTGCGCCCGGTGATCCTGTCCATGCGCCGCATGGTGCGCGCGGTGCCCGGCAGCAGCCGGGTCAGGTCCCGGGTTCGGTAGCGGATCACCGGCATGGCCTCTTTGGTGAGCGAGGTGAACACCAGTTCGCCTTCCTCGCCGTCGGGTAGCCTCTCTCCGGTCTGCGGGTCGATGATCTCCGGGTAGAAGTGATCTTCCCAGACGGTGGGTCCGTCCTTGCTCTCGACGCATTCCTGGGCGACGCCCGGCCCGATCACTTCCGAGAGGCCGTAGATGTCCACGGCGTCGATGCCGGTCTTGCGTTCGAGTTCCCGGCGCATGGCGTCGGTCCAGGGTTCGGCGCCGAAGATGCCGGCACGCAGCGACAGGCTTGCCGGGTCGACGCCCTGCCGGTCCATTTCATCGGCGATGTTCAGCATGTAGGACGGTGTGACCATGATGATGTCGGGGTCGAAGTCGCGGATGAGCCGCACCTGCTTTTCGGTCTGCCCGCCGGACATGGGAACGACCGTGCAACCGAGCCGTTCCGCGCCGTAGTGGGCGCCGAGCCCGCCCGTGAAGAGCCCGTAGCCGTAGGCCACGTGCACCATGTCGCCGGCCTGGCCACCGGCCGCGCGGATGGATCGCGCCGCCACGTCCGACCACATCTCGATGTCCTCCCGGGTATAGCCCACCACGGTGGGCTGTCCGGTGGTGCCGCTCGAGGCGTGGATGCGGATCACCCTGTCCACGGGCACGGCGAACATGCCGAAAGGGTAGTTCTCGCGCAGGTCCGCCTTGCTCGTGGTGGGAAAACCGGCGAGATCGTCAAGGTTCTTCAGGTCTTCCGGGTGAACGCCGGCGGCGTTGAACTTGGCCGTATAGACTGGTGAATTCTCGTAGGCATGACGCAGGGTCGCCTGCAGCCGTTCGAGTTGCAGGCATCGCAACTCATCGAGGCTGGCTTTTTCGATGGGGTGCAACGGGTCGAGACAGAACTGCTTTTTCATGTTTCGTCCTCGGTCGGGTTTGTGCGGGCCGGCATGGGCGGCAAACGTCGGCGATACCCTCTGTCAGACCGTGCATCCGGGGCACGGTTCACGGGCGGATTATTTCGCCGGTAAACCGCCAATACCATTCAGATCGCAATGGTTCGGCGGCAGCCCCGCCCCGGCGGGCCGGGCGGACGGCCGGATCCGTAGAGCCAAGGGGCGGTCAGTGCTTGTTTTTACGGCCAATCGGCGCACTATGGCGTCCTGGAATAGTCGGGTCTCGAGTCGACCGCAACGACCTGGAACCTACCGAGATGGCTGCGTATCCGGACATTCGCTACAGCGCCTGCCCCCACGACTGCCCGTCCACCTGCGCACTGGAGGTCGAAAGGCTGAATGAGCGCACCATCGGCAAGGTGCGCGGCGCCGGCGAGAACTCCTATACCGCCGGTGTCATCTGCAGCAAGGTGGCGCGCTACGCCGAGCGGATTCACCATTCGGAACGCCTGACGACACCCTTGTGCCGCATCGGCGAAAAGGGCGACCGCCACGCGTTCCAGCCGCTGTCCTGGGACGATGCGCTCGACATCGTCGCCGAGTCCCTGCTTGCCGCGGAATCAAGGTACGGGCCGGAGACCGTCTGGCCCTACTACTACGCCGGCACCATGGGCCTCGTGATGCGCGACGGCATCAACCGCCTGCGGCACGTCAAGCGGTACTCGGGCCAGCACTCGACCATCTGCGTCACCCTGGCGTGGAACGGATTCATCGCCGGCACGGGGAAACTCGCCGGCAGCGACCCCAGGGAAATGGCGAAATCGGACCTGGTGGTGATCTGGGGCACCAATGCGGTCGCCACACAGATCAACGTGATGACCCACGCCCTGGAGGCACGGCGGCGGCGCAAGGCGCCGATCGTCGTGATCGATACCTATCGCAATGCCACCGCCAAACAGGCGGACCTGTTCGTGTGCGTACGCCCGGGCACCGACGGCGCGCTGGCCTGCGCGGTCATGCATGTGCTGTTTCGGGACGGCTTCGCGAACCGGGAGTACCTGGAGCAGTACACCGACTGCCCCGGCGAACTCGAGCGGCACCTGGCCGGTCGAACGCCGGCGTGGGCGGCCGCCATCACCGGGGTGCCCGTCGACACCATCGAGACGCTCGCGCGCATGATCGGAACGACCCCGCGCACCTACCTGCGCCTCGGTTACGGCTTCGCCCGCCAGCGCAACGGCGCCGTGAACATGCACGCGGCGGTCTCCATCGCCGCGGTGACCGGCGCCTGGCGGCACGAAGGCGGTGGCGCCTTCCACAACAACGGCGCGATTTTTCACTGGGACAAGAGGCTGATCGAGGGGCTCGATGCCGTCGACCGCTCGATCCGCGTGCTGGATCAATCGCGCATCGGGCCGGTACTCGAGGGCGACGAGCGCGATATCGGCGACGGGCCGCCGGTCACGGCATTATTCATCCAGAACACGAACCCGATGATGGTGGCGCCGGACCACGAGCGGGTGCGCCGGGGATTTGCCCGGGACGACCTGTTCGTGTGCGTGCACGAGCAGTTCATGACCGAAACCGCGGCCATGGCGGATATCGTGCTGCCCGCGACCATGTTTCTGGAGCACGACGACATCTACCAGGGCGGCGGCCACCAACACATCGTGCTCGGGCCGAAGATCGTCGAACCGCCGGGTGAATGCCGCTCGAACCACGAGGTGATCTCTGCGCTGGCCCGCCGGCTCGGCGCGGACCACCGGGGGTTCGGGATGAGCGCCCGGGAAATCATCGACCGCACCCTGCGGGCCTCGGGCTGGGGCGGTATCGAAAGGCTGGAGCGGGAACGCTGGATCGACTGCCAGCCGGATTTCGACGAGGCGCACTATATCGACGGGTTCGCCAATCCGGACGGCCGGTTCCGCTTCGCGCCGGACTGGAAGGCGCTCGGGCCGCCGGGGTTCGTCGACGAAGCGGCCGTTTGTTCGATGCCGCGGCTACCGGATCACTGGGAGGTGATCGAGGAAGCGACCGCCGAGATGCCGTACCGCCTGGTGACGGCCCCGGCGCGGCACTACCTCAACTCGACCTTCACGCAGATGCCCACCTCCGTCCGGCGGCAGCGCCGCCCCAGCGTCATGATGCACCCGGAGGACGCCGCGGCGCTCGGTGTGGCTGACGGCGCCCGGGTGCGGCTCGGCAACGGCCGGGGCAACCTGCTGATTCCCGTGCAGGTGTTCGACGGGGTGCAGCGTGGCGTGGTCATCGTCGAGAGCATCTGGCCCAACGAGGCTTTCGAGGAAGGCAAGGGCATCAACGTGCTCACGGGTGCGGATGCCGCCGCGCCGGTGGGCGGCGCCGCGTTTCACGACAACCGGATCTGGATACGGGCTGCCTGATACCGGCGTCGGGTGATTGCCGGCGGGCAGTGAGCCGGGCCGGTCAGGTCCACGCCCCGATCGCTTCGCCCACCCTTAACGATTTGCCGGTCGGCAGTGTATCGAGGCGGGCGGACCCGGGCGGGGTACACAGGATCACCGTCGACCCCAATTGGAATCGCGCCAGTTCGTCGCCGGTGGACATAACCTGATTCGGCCGATGCGTTTCCGGGCCGGCATGGGGAGATGCGGGGCCGGCCCAGGGTGTGACGATGCTGCCGACGATCAGCGCGCCGACCAGCACGATCAGCAGGTCCCCGCAGGGCGTGGCGAGGCGGCAGACCAGCCGTTCGTTCCGGCAGAAAAGATCCGGCACCGACGCTTCCGTTGCTTCGTTCACCGAATAGAGCGCGCCCGGTATCGCCTGTGCAGCGGTGAGTTCGCCCGCACAGGGCGTGTGCACGCGATGGTAGTTGTGCGGCGCCAGGTAGACGGTGACGAAGTTTCCGCCGTCGAATCCGTCGCCCAGTTGGCCGGCAAGCGAGTGCAGGGAATATCGAACGCCCTTGGCCTGCAACAGCGTTCCCGTCTCGATCCGCCCGCTCTGGCTGACAGTGCCGTCGGCGGGCGAGGCGATACTCCGGCTGTCCGCGGGGAAGGGACGCGAGCCCGGCTTGAGCGCCCGGGTGAAGAAATCGTTGAACGAGCGGTAGTCGCTCTGGTGCGGCCGCTCGGCATCGGTCAGGTCGACCTCGTAGATGGTGCTGAAGATGCGAATGAACGTGTCCTTGATCCAGACGGTCTCGGATGCCGCCAGCCTCCCCATCCAGCTTGTCAGGGCGTGTTGCGGCAACTGGCGCTGGACGGCGGCGAAGAGCCTGTCGGGCATGGGCATTCAGGCTCCCGTCAGGACCGCCGAGGGAAGCCGCCTACTCATTGAGCGTCACGGGCAGGTCGTCGCGATTGCCCCACTCCGACCAGGAGCCGTGATAGGCCCTGATGTTCGGATATCCCAGCAGCCTGCCGACCAGGTAGGAGAGCCCCGAGCGATGATGCGTCTGGCAATGGGTGATGATGGACTTGTCGGGCCCGATGCCGTGCCGGCTCAGCAGGCCCTCGATATCACGTACCAGGCGCTGGCTGTCGTACGGGTTCTTGAGCGCCAGCCAGTCGAGGTTGACGGCGCCCGGAATGTGCCCGGCGCGTCGGGCCGCCCGCCGGAGGCCGTGAAATTCCTCGGCGGACCGAACGTCCCAGATGACCTGGCCCGAATCGCCGATGGCGTTCACGACATCGTCGGCCTCGGCGATGGGTTCGGTGTCGATTTCCAGACTCACGCGCGTCGGTACCGGGTACGGGCCGGCGCCGGTTTCGACGCGGCGCCCGGCGGAGATCCAGGCGTGGACACCGCCGTTCAGATATCCCCAGTTCCTGTGGCCGATCACGTCGAGCGTCCACAGGAAGCGGCCGGCCCAGCCGCCCCCCTCGTCGTCGCAGGCGACGATGTCCAGATCCGGCCGGTACCCGATGCGCGAGAAGAGCGCCGTCAACCGTTCCGGGCCGGGCAGGCGCCCGGTGGCCGGCGCTATGCCGCAGACCAGTTCACGCGGCTCGACCAGTATCGCGCCGGGCAAATGGGCGGCCCTGTAACTGGCCGGCTCCACCACCTGGACGACCAGGCCGGTCTCGTCCAGGTTCAGGTCGCCCGCTTCTATGAGTCTTGCCGATTGAATGGGTCTACCTCGGATCTATGTCCTCCGACAGCACGTCGTCGAACTCCTGGCCGGGAATCTTGTGGCTTTCGTTCGCCCAGGCGCCGAAATCGATGAGCCGGCACCGCTTCGAGCAGAACGGCCGGTACGAATTCGACGGCGTCCACCTGACCGGCTTCTTGCAGGTCGGACAGGCCAGGATGCGTGGTGTGTCGGACATGACGGATCGCTCGGACTGACTCGGCGCTCCAAACTCGGCTCTCGCCCGCAGGAGCATAACGCTAATGCAGGCGGAGGGGCAGCGCCGCCTGCTATAGTTGGCCGGGCGCATACCTGCTGGATTGCTGAAGCACAAGATGGCAGCGGAAGCCCGACTCGTCTGGATCGACCTGGAGATGACAGGCCTCGACCCCGTGCGCGATGTCATCATCGAAATCGCCACCATGGTCACCGACAACGAACTAGCCATCGTTGCGGAAGGCCCGGTCGTTGCCATCGCCCAGCCAACCGAACGGCTCGACGGCATGGACGAGTGGAATCGCACCCACCACGGTGCGTCCGGCCTGCTCGATCGGGTTCGGGCCAGCCGGCTGTCGGAACAGGATGCGGAGAGGGCGACCCTGGACTTTCTCAAACGCCATGTCGAGCAGGGCACATCGCCGCTGTGCGGCAACACCATCTGGCAGGACCGCCGTTTCCTGGCGCGCTACATGCCAGACCTGGAAGGCTGGCTGCACTACCGGAATATTGACGTCAGCAGCATCAAGGAACTGGCGAGGCGCTGGCGTCCCGAGCTGATGGCGGGGTTTTCGAAAAAGAACGAGCATACGGCGCTGGCGGACATCCGGGAGTCGATTGCCGAACTCGCCTATTACCGGGAACACTTTTTCAGGCTGGTACAGGCGTAGCAGCCCGCCACCGCAACTCCCGGCCCCCGGCCGGGAAACACGGAGTCTTGCCCGGCATTGATTTTCTTGTTCGTGGCGCCTAGACTAACTTTTCCTAAGAAAATTAGATTCAGTTAGTCTGCCGGAAGTACCATGGCAGTTCGATACGAACGCGAATACCTGCAAGCGCGCGGAATTTCCAGCCGGCAAGCCCTGGAGTCGGCGCTCGAGCGCGTGCTCGGCCTTATGGAGCCGATGGTCCGCGATAGCATTGCCAGCGGTCTTACCACTGCCGAGCAGAACGTCCTGCGGGACGGCGGCCTGCGTTTCGAACGCACCTCCGGGCGCGACCTGGTCGCAGAAGGCGCCGTCCGGTTTGCGGCGCTGGTGGAATTTAGTTTGACGCCGGATGAAGTGAGCCAAACGCTACGGGTGACGCCTGGCCGTGTACACCAGTTGATCTCCGAACGTTCGCTCTACAGCTTTCGGTTGGAAAGCAAGCGGCTTTTGCCGGACTTTCAGTTTCGCAACGGCAAGCTGATACCCAACATCGGTCAGGTGAACCGGTTGCTGCCGCAATCGATCCATCCGCTTGGCATCCTGAGCTGGTATGAAACGCCGAATGCCGATCTGTCCATCGGCGATGGGGCGGATACGGTGCTGTCGCCCCTCGGTTGGCTGGAGACCGGCCGGGACGTGGAACTGGTGAAAGCGCTGGCGCGCAACCTTTAGCCGGACCTGCCCATTCAGTGCCGAAACTGCCGCGGCACCCCGACCCCGACCGGCTTCGGTCGCTCGACCCGCCGATCCGGGAAGTCGGAGGCGATCGACGCTGGCACCGGATTTACCGGCGCGGCGGCGAGCGGGCGACGCTCTGGAACGCGCTCCGTCGTTTCGGTCCCACAGACGCAAGGTTCGATCATCATCTCCCGGACGACGACGGCCGGCCTTGGCAGCAGAGCCGGGGGATCATGTACCTGGCGAGCGACATCCCGACATGCTTGGCGGAGGTATTTCAAAACAGCCGCGAAGTGGACCGTCGGGACCGCCATCCGTGGCTCGTGTCGTTCCGATTCCGCTCGACGCTGCGTTTGCTCGACCTGACCGACGTTTTTCCGATTCAAAGCGGGGCGTCGATGAAGTTGATGACGGGTCCGCGCCGCCATGCACGTAACTGGGCTCGAGGTTACTACGAGTCCTATCCGTTTATCGATGGACTGTATTTCAACTCATCGATGACGAACCGGGCGGCTCTCGCGCTGTTCGAGCGCGTGGTGCCTAAAGACGCTCTTCCGGAAACGCCCGACTTGCATCGGAGCCTGGCGGACCCCCTGCTGCTGGTTCCCATCCAGGAGGCGTGCGTCGATATCGGCTACGGCATGTCCCCGGATATCAGGTTCTGAACAACGAACGTGATTGCCGTTGGCGTTCGGCGTGAGTCGAACGGCAGCCCCGCTTCGGGCGCTGCTACGTGCAATCGATCCCGGACCCGTCTTGCAGGCGCGCAAGCGCCCATTCCAGGTGTTCGCGCACCATCGGCGTCGCACCGGGTAGTCGCTGCTGTATTGCCTCAATGACCTGCGGCGAGGGCGGCCCGTTGCCGAGCGCCACGGCCAGATTCCTCTGCCAGCGTTCGTAGTCGATGCGCCGCAGGGCGGATCCTTCGGTGTTGCGCAGAAAGGTCGCCTCGTCCCAGGCGAACAGTTCAAGGAGCGCAGCCCGGTCGAGCCGGTTCGAACCGGCGGATTTCGTTGCCCGGTTCGAGTTGTCCGCTGGAGCGATGCCGGGCTCTCGGGACGACTCGTCATTCCCCGTTACCGATGCCGTGTGGCCGTGGATGAAGGCGGAACCGACGGGATGAACGTCCAGCGCGCGCGGCCAGAAAGCTTCTTCACGGGTGGTTTGCGGATCGCGGTTGAAGGGGCAGTGGAGCTGGCAGTCGTCGCAGCCGAAGATGCGGTTGCCGACCAGCGGGCGCAGGTCCTCGGGTATGGATGTCCTGTGCTCGATGGTCAGGTAGGAGATGCAGCGCCGTGCGTCGAGCAGCTTCGGCCCGACGATGGCGCCGGTGGGGCAGACGGTCATGCAGGCCCTGCAATTGCCGCAGCGGTCCTTTTCCGCTGCCCGTGTCGGGGGTAGCGGGATGTTGGTGTAGATCTCCCCGATGAAGAACCAGCTTCCCGCATCGGGGTGGATGAGCAGCGTGTGCTTGCCGATCCAGCCGAGGCCCGCCTGCTCGCCGAGCGCTTTCTCGAGCACGGGCGCGCTGTCGGTAAACGCCCGAAACCGTGCGTCCACACCCTGTACGGCGGCATCGATTCGCTTCGCGAGCTTCGCGAGGCGGCGTCGCATCAGCTTGTGATAGTCGCGCCCGAGCGCGTAACGGGCGATGTAGGCCCGGTCCGGGTCGGCGAGGGTTTCGATGGGGTCGGAGTCGGCGGGAAGATAGTTCATGCGTGCGGAGATCACGGTGCAGGTTCCGGCCTCCAGCAGCGGGGGGTGCAGCCGCTTCTCGACGTTGCGCCCGAGATACCCCATCTCGCCGTTGAAACCCCGCTCGAGCCAGCGGCGCACGTGCGGCTCCTGGTCGGAGAGGTCCACGCCGGCGATGCCGACCTGCTCGAAGCCGAACTCTGTGGCCCAGCGTTCGATGTCGTTGCCCAGCGCTTCTTCGGATGCCGTTTTCGGCGTCATTGCCGCAGTATAATGCGCCGCGGTGACGAGTCTTTATACAAGCGCCCAATGCCGCGAACTCGACCGCATCGCCATCGTCGAGCACGGTATTCCCGGTTTCGAACTCATGCTGCGCGCCGGCCGCGCGGCCTTCGACGAGTTGGCCGGGCGCTGGCCGCAGGCCCGCTCGATCACCGTTTTCTGCGGCAAGGGCAACAACGCGGGTGACGGCTACGTCATCGCGGGGCTGGCCCGGGAGACCGGAATCGAAGCGCAGATCCTTCAGGTCGGCAAGGGGGATTTTCATGGCGATGCGGAGCTGGCCCGGCGATGGGCCGCGGAACGCGGCGCTGCGCCGGAACCGGCGGATGCTTCCGTACGCGGCGAGGTGCTGGTAGATGCGTTGCTCGGTACGGGGTTGAAAGGGCCTCCCAGGGAGGCAATTGCCGAGGCAGTGGGCCGCATCAACGGGAGTGGACTGCCGGTGCTGGCGGTGGATGTGCCAACCGGCGTCAGCGGCGATACCGGTGCCGTATTGGGTGAAAGCGTGCTTGCCGATGTGACCGTGAGTTTCATCGGGCCCAAGCTTGGCCTGCACACCGGCCCGGCGCTCAGGTGTCGAGGCGATCTCGTGCATGCGGGCCTGGGCGTGCCCCAATCGGTTCTCGACCGGGTGCGCGGATGTCCGCTGCTGACCTTCGAGCGCGAGTCGCTGCCTCCGCTGGGAGTCGATCTGTACAAGCATCGCGCCGGCCACCTGGTTGTGGTCGGCGGCGATTTCAATATGGGAGGCGCCGTACTCATGGCGGCCGAGGCGGCGCTCAGAACCGGCGCCGGGCTGGTGAGCGTGGTCACGCGGGCGGCGCACCGTCCGGCGATCCTCGCGCGCCGCCCGGAAATAATGGTGCAGGACGCGGACGAAGAGGATGCCGTTGCTGAGTTGCTCGAACGTGCGACCGCGCTGGCCGTCGGCCCCGGTATCGGCCGCGCCAGTTGGGGCGAACGCCTGTTCTCCAGGGCGGTGGCGTGTCCCAGGCCGATGCTGATCGATGCCGACGGGCTTCGTTGGCTGGCCGATCTCGATGCGGCGCCCGCCGCCGCGCCGGTGGTGACGCCCCACGCGGCCGAAGCGGCGCATTTGCTGGGGACGACCGTGGCGGAGGTGGAGGCAGACCGGCCCGGATCGGCCCTGAAACTCGCCGGCACGACAGGCGGGGTGGCCGTGCTGAAAGGCCCGGGCACCGTCTGCGCGGCAGACAGGCTGCTCGGCGTATGCAGTCACGGCAATCCGGGCATGGCAACGGCGGGCATGGGCGACGTACTCAGCGGCATCATCGGCGGCCTGCTTGCCCAGGGCCTTGGCGCAGCCGATTCAGCCGTCATCGGCACCTGCCTGCACAGTCGCGCGGCGGACCTGGCCGCCGAGCGCGGCAGCCGGCGGGGGCTGATCGCAACCGACCTCTACGAACCGATCGCCGAGTTGCTGCAATGACCGCTCCCCGGCGATCGATGGATTTGAGAAAGGTAGTTCTTGCCGACGAACAGGCGACGCTTGAGTTGGGCGCCGAACTTGCTGGCCTGCTGGCGGCCGCGGACGGTTTCGGCGGCGATGCGGTGGTGTTCCTGCGGGGCGAACTCGGTGCTGGAAAGACCACGCTGGTACGCGGCATACTGCGTGCGTTCGGATTCCGGGGCGCGGTCAAGAGCCCTACCTACACGCTGCTTGAACCCTATGACGAGTACAGCGTTTACCATTTCGACTTCTATCGGATTCTCGACAGCCGTGAACTCGAATTCATCGGCATCGACGAACACATGGCCGGCGCATCGATCAAGCTCATCGAATGGCCTGAGCGTGCCGGGGCGCACCTGCCGGGTCCGGATCTCGAAGTCGCGCTTTTCGTCAAAGGCGAAGGCAGGTGTGCGGAGATTCGCGTGCGTTCGGGGACGTTGGCAACGGCGTGCGCGCTTGGGGGCGAACGCGCGCGGGATGCGGCGTGCGCCGTAGGGCGACAACAGTGAAGCCCGCAAGCCCCGTCGACGCTACTCTGCCATCGCTCGCGGAACGGTTGCGGTGGCACATGGCTCCGGGTATGGCGTGGCTGTGCTGCGTTGCCGCAACGGCGGTGACGTTGCCGGCCGGGGCCGCGGTGGTCGAGCGCGTGAGGATGCACGAGGCGCCGGAACACACCAGGGTCGTGTTCGAGTCAACCGGGCCGGTCCTCTACAGGGTCTTCAAGCTGTCCGATCCCGACCGGGTGGTTGTGGACCTGAACGCATCGCTGGCCGACGGTCTCGACATCGGCAAGGCAGCGCGGGGACACAAGCGCATCGCCAGTGTCCGCACGGCGCCTCGGGGTGGCGGCCGAAGGGTGGTTCTGGACATGGCCGGCGACTTCGAGCCGAAGCATTTCACCCTGGACCCGGTGTCTCCGTACGGGCATCGCCTGGTTGTCGACCTGTTCGAAGAGGGCCGCGCAGAGCCGCCGTCACCGCCCGTGCAATCCCGGGCCGGCAAGCGTGACGTGATCATCGCCGTCGATGCCGGCCACGGCGGCGAAGACCCGGGCGCGGTTGGGGCCCACGGCCTGTACGAGAAGACGGTGGTTCTGCAGATGTCCCGCAAGCTGGCGTCGCTGTTCAACGACACCCCGGGTTATCGTGCCGTGCTGGTGCGCAAGGGGGACTACTACATCCCGCTGCGCAGGCGGGTCGAAATCGCGCGGCGCGAACGGGCGGACATGTTCATCTCCATGCACGCCGACGCGTTCAAGAGCCCCGCGGCCAGCGGCGCCTCGGTCTATGCGCTCTCCCAGCGGGGCGCTTCCAGCGAGACGGCCCGCTGGCTGGCCGAGAAGGAGAACCGGTCGGACCTGATCGGCGGTGTCGGCAACGTGAGCCTCGACGACAAGGACGACGTGCTCGCCCAGGTGCTGCTGGACCTATCGATGGACGCCAACCTGGCGGCCAGCCTGGAAGTTGGGGAGACGGTGCTGAAGAAACTTGGCGGCGTGACCAAGCTGCACAGCAGGAAAGTTGGCCAGGCCGGTTTTGCCGTGCTCAAGTCGCCGGACATCCCGAGCCTCCTGGTCGAGACGGGATACATCTCCAATCCGCGGGAGGCGCGCCGACTCAGCCAGGCGGATCACCAGCGCAAGCTTGTCCGCGCGATCCATGCCGGGGTAACGGAGTACATGCGCAATTCCCCTCCGGCCGGCACCCTGCTCGCGGCCCAGCAGGCTTCGGGGGAATTGCGCTATGTGGTCGAGCGCGGCGATACGCTTTCCGAGATCGCCGAACGGCACGGGACCAGCATGGCCCGCATCCAGCGGGCCAACGGAATGCGGGGCGACCGCATTCGGGTCGGCCAGGTCATCGTGATACCGGTGCGGTCCTAGTTGGCCGCTTGCATGGAAAATTATCTAATTATTTGATTTTAAAGAAAAAGTTGTTTTACACAATATCGTCAGTCTCAACAGCGAGTTCGCATACGGCGCTTCCCTTTCGGCGCACGGCCACATCATCCTGCCGTACGCAAGGTCATTGGACGAGCTTAACGCGCCGAAAGGGAAGCCCCGCATGCAAACTCTTTCCCGAAATCAGGCGTTGTTCCCACAAAGTCAGCGTCCAGGCGCACCGGGTTCCGACGCGCATGCGAATTGGTGGAAGATCGCGCGCTGGGTGTTGCATTGACTGACCGCATCGCATTGCTGCCGCAGTTCGTTGCCGACCAGATCGCTGCCGGCGAAGTGGTGGAGCGGCCCGCTTCGATCGTCAAGGAGCTTGTGGAGAACAGCCTCGATGCGGGGGCGCGCCGGGTGGAAGTGCTGATCGAGCAGGGTGGCGTCAAGCGGGTGCGCGTGGTCGACGACGGCTTCGGGATTCATCCGGAGGACCTGGTGCTCGCCGTCAGCCGGCATGCGACCAGCAAGGTCTCGAACATCGATGACCTGCTCGGTGTCAGGAGCCTTGGATTCCGGGGCGAGGCGCTTGCCAGCGCCGCATCGGTGTCCCGGCTCACTATCGCCAGCCGCGTTCGCGACGAGCCGATGGGCTGTCACATCGCCGTGCACGGCGGCGAGGTCGCAAGCGAAGGGCCCCGGGGGCACCCGCCCGGCACCACCGTCGAGGTGGAAGACCTGTTCTACAACACGCCGGCCAGGCGGCGCTTCCTGAAAACGGAGCGTACCGAAACGCAGCAGGTGGAGGCCGCGCTGCGGCGCCTGGCGCTGTCCCGATTCGATGTCGGCATGGAACTGCGCGTCGGGGCGAAGCGGCACACCATGGCCGCCGGAGACGCCGTGGCGCGGCTGGCGGCGGTGCTGGGCCCGCAGTTCGTGGAGCGCAGTCTCGCCATCGATGAAGAGCGCGGGGGCCTCCGCTTGCACGGCTGGGTGGGCCTGCCGACGAACTCGCGCGGGCAGGCCGACCGGCAGTTTTTCTTCGTCAACGGCCGGGCGGTGCGCGACAGGCTGGTGGCCCACGCGATCCGTCAGGCCTACCGGGATGTGCTGTTCCACGGCCGGCATCCCCTGTTCGCGCTGTATCTGGCACTGCCGCCGGACGAGGTGGACGTGAATGTGCATCCCACCAAGTACGAGGTGCGCTTCAGGAAGGCCCGGGACGTGCACGACTTCATATTCGGCCGGTTGAACCGTGCGCTGCGCGATGTGCGGCCGGGGTCGGTACCGGCGCCGTCTGGGGATGGGTTCCGGGAAACCGCGCCTGACCGGGAGCCGTTGCATCGGTCCGGAAGCATTGGCGCCGCCGCCCCGTATGCCGGAGCCAGCGCGAAGCTCGGTCTCGGTACGCCCGGGGCCGGCGGTTCCACCCTGGCCGTGACGGAGGCGTTGGCCAGGTATCCGGATTCATTAGCGGGAGACGCCGAGGATGCGCCTCCCCTCGGCTATGCCCTAGCGCAACTCCACGGTATCTACATCCTGGCGCAGAACGCGCAGGGCCTGGTGGTGGTGGACATGCACGCCGCCCACGAGCGCATCACCTACGAAAAGCTCAAGGAATCGGCGGCCGAAAACGGGGTGGTCACGCAGCGGCTGCTGGTTCCCCTGGCATTCGATACCACCGAAGCGGAGGCCGAACTGGCGGAGACCGCCCGGGGCGAATTGTCCGCCATGGGCATGGTGATCGACCGCACGGGCCTCTGCAGCGTGACGGTCAGGGAGGTGCCGGCGCTGCTGGCGGGTGCGGACGTGGAGCAACTCGCCGGCGACGTGCTCGCGGAGCTTGCCGAGGCGGGCGCCACTCGGGAAATCGGCAACCGCCAGGACGATCTGCTGGCCGGCATGGCCTGTCACGCCTCCGTGCGGGCGCACCGCACGTTGACGATTGCCGAGATGAACGCGCTGCTGCGCGCGATGGAGCAGACCGAAAACGCGGAACAGTGCAACCACGGCCGGCCGACCTTCCTGGTGGAGACGCTGGGCGACCTCGACCGCCGGTTCCTGCGCGGCCAGTAGCGGTTTCGCACAAGCAACCGAAGGGAATCCGGTACCACCCATGCCGATCGTGATGCTGCTCGGGCCCACGGCGGCGGGCAAGACGGCCACCGCACTGGCCCTTGCCGATCTGGCGCCCTGCCACCTCATCAGTATGGATTCGGCCATGGTCTATCGCGGCATGGACATCGGCACGGCCAAACCGGACGCCGCGACGATTGCCCGCCATCCCCACGCTCTCATCGACATCCGCGATCCGGCCGAAACCTATTCGGCGGCCGCATTCGTGCAGGACGCGGACCGGGAAGTGGATGCGGCACGCCGCGCCGGCAGGCTGCCCGTGCTCGTCGGCGGGGCCATGCTCTATGCCCGCGCGTTTCGTGACGGGCTGGCGGAGCTTCCGCAGGCGAGCGCGGCGATTCGCGCGGACATCGGCGCGCGGGCGGCCGCCCACGGCTGGGAAGCGCTGCACGATCGGCTTTCCCGCGTGGATCCAGAAGCCGCGGCGGCCATCCACCCCAACAATCCGCAGCGCCTGCAACGGGCTCTCGAGGTCTACGAGTCGACCGGGCGCCCCATTTCCGCGTTCTGGCGTGAGCAGGCGCATCGCGGGGCGCAGCACCGCCTTGGCGAGCCGGTGCTGTCGTTCGGGGTCATGCCCGAGGACCGGTCACGGCTGCACGGGCGTATCGCCGACCGCTTCGACGCAATGCTCGAGGCCGGTTTCTCCGACGAAGTGCGCGCGCTCCGAGCGCGCGGCGACCTGCATCCCGGGTTGCCGTCCATGCGGGCGGTTGGCTACCGCCAGATGTGGGATTTCCTCGACGGAAACCTCGATGCCGACGAAATGCGCGGGAAGGCCATAGCGGCAACCCGGCAACTCGCCAAGAAGCAGTTCACCTGGTTGCGAAAGTGGCCCGGGCTAACACCGCTCGATTGGCAGGACCCTGCCATTGCCGCTACGCGGGTGCTCGCCGGCAGCAACTGACAGGCTTTTCAGCGATTTCCCCGGGGGTTCCGGCCGATGTCGCCTTGCAATGACAAGGCGGTGTGGCCATAGTTCCGGGAACGGGAACCCCTTGTAATTCCGGCAGTCAAAGGGGCGCCGAAACGGGTGGAATCACCCGTGAGAGCAAAATCAACAGCCGGTGGAACCTGGTGGCCCCTGCGCTGGTTTGGCCGCCATATTTGAAGCCGATTAGGCAAGGAGAATCCACATGTCAAAAGGGCATTCCCTACAAGACCCTTACCTGAACACACTAAGAAAGGAACGTATTCCGGTCTCGATCTACCTGGTGAACGGCATCAAGCTCCAGGGCCAGATCGAGTCCTTCGATCAGTTCGTGCTGCTGCTGCGCAACAGTGTCAGTCAAATGGTGTACAAGCACGCGATCTCGACGGTGGTGCCGTCCCGCAACGTGAGGTTGGCGCCATCGGGCGATCGTGAAGCCCAACCTCCGGGCTGAGGCAGCGGGAACGGCGCTTGTTTTTCGATCGATTCGCGCCCGGGCGCCACGCGGTACTCCTTGATGTCGAGTTTCGGGGCGCCGAGCGCTTCGATGCGGGCGAATTCCGCGAACTGGCCGGTTCCGCGGAAGTCGGCGTTGCCCTGAGCATCGCCGCGAAACGCCGTGAAAGGCACCCCAGGCTCCTGGTCGGCGAGGGCAAGGCGAAGGAAGTTCGCGCGGCGGTAGCCAGGCACTCGGCGGACCTCGTGCTGGTGAACGAAGAGCTGTCGCCGGGCCAGCAGCGCAACCTCGAACGGGTGGTGGGCTGCCGGGTGATGACGCGCACCGAGCTGATTCTCAACATATTCGCCGAGCGCGCCCGCACCTTCGAGGGCAAGCTGCAGGTGGAACTCGCCCAGCTCCAGCACGCGCGAACGCGCCTGGTACGGGGCTGGACACACCTCGACCGGCAGAAAGGAGGAATCGGGCTGCGCGGCGGCGGCGAGACACAGATCGAGCTGGACAAGCGCATGCTCACCGAGCGCATCGGGAAAGTGCGCTCCCGGCTCGAACAGGTTGCCGGGCGCCGCGCGCAGGGCCGCCGCCGGCGCGGCCGGTCCGGCGCGGCCACCGTCTCCCTGGTCGGCTACACAAACGCCGGCAAGTCGACCCTGTTCAATGCGTTGACCGCGGCGCGGACGGTTGCGGAAGATCGCCTGTTCGCAACGCTCGACCCCACCATGCGCCGGCTCGATGTGCCCGGCGCGGGCGAGGTGGTGCTGGCCGACACCGTCGGCTTCGTCAGCCGGCTGCCGCACACGCTCATCGATGCCTTCAAGGCCACGCTGGAGGAGGTGATCAACGCCGACCTCCTGGTTCATGTGGTCGATCGCAGCGCACCCGAGTCGCGATGGCGCCGGCGCGAGGTCGAAAGGGTGTTGCGGGAGATCGGCGCCGACTCGGTGCCGGTGGTTACGGCGCTGAACAAATGCGATCTCATCGGCGGTGCGCGGTCTGGCCCGCTGAAAGGCGGAACGGGCAATACCGTACAGGTCAGCGCGAAGACGGGAGAGGGACTCGAACGGCTGGTCGAGGCGATCGGCGCGGCGCTGGGTGTGCAGGCGCCGGTGTCGCTGGCGCTGCCGCTTGCCGCCGGCCGGGCGCGTGCCTGGCTGTACGAGAAAGGGGCTGTTCTCGGCGAGGAGATCACCGAGGACGGCGGCACCCTCTTGACGGTCCGCGCGGACGCCGGAGTCCGCGCGCATCTCGACCGCCTGTTGCGGGATTTCGCGGACGAACCAAGCTAGAATCTCCCCCCCTCTCCAAACGACGGAGCAAACCATGGCCTGGAATGAGCCGGGCGGCGGCCGGGACCCCTGGGGCAACAGCGGCGACCAGGGTCCGCCGGATCTCGATGAGGCGTTCAAGAAGCTTCAGGCACAGCTTGCCGGCATCTTCGGCCGGCGTCGCGGCGGCGGCCGCGACAAGGGCGGGGGCGGCGGCGGCATCAGCACCGGCCTGCTCGGCCTGGGGCTGGTGGTGCTGGCCATCGTTTACGGGCTCTGGGGCCTCTACCAGGTCGACCAGGGCGAGCGCGGCGTCGTGTTCCGCTTCGGGGCGGTGCAGGAGAGTTTCGTCATGCCGGGGCTGCACTGGAACCCGCCGATCATCGACCGTGTTGAGAAAGTCAACGTCACTCGGGTGCGTTCCAAGAAACACCAGGCGCTCATGCTCACCGAAGACGAGAACATCGTCGACGTCAGCATGACCGTGCAATATGTGGTGGACGATCCGGTCTCCTTCCTCGTGCGGGTGCGCAACCCGGAGGTCAGCCTCGACCATGCCACGGAAAGCGCCCTGCGCCATGTGGTGGGTGGCTCCGTCATGGACCAGGTCATCACCGACGGGCGCGCCGCCATCGCCATTGAGGTACAGGAGCGGTTGCAGTCGTATCTCAACCGCTACGAAACCGGCATCCTCGTGAGCAAGGTGAACATCGACGAGAGCGCCCCGCCGAACCAGGTGCGGGATGCCTTCAACGACGTGCAGAAGGCCAAGGAAGACGAGCAGCGGGTCATCAACGAAGCGAACGCCTATGCGGAGAGCATCATCCCCACGGCCCGGGGTGAGGCCCAGAAGCTGATCGAGGAAGCCAACGCCTACCGCGACCAGGTGGTGGCGCGCGCCCAGGGCGAGGCGCAGCGATTCGAAAAGCTGCTCGCCGAGTACACCGTCGCCCAGCGGGTGACCCGCGACCGGCTCTACATCGATGCCATCGAAGCAGTGCTTTCCAGGAGTTCGAAGATCATGGTCGACGTGGAAGGCGGCAACAACCTGATGTACCTGCCGCTCGACCGGTTCTCGCAGGCCGGATCCATCGCCGGCGGTACCGCCGGGCAGGAAACCGTCCGGTCGCTGGCGGATGCCGTGATGCGCGAGATCAACGACCGCATTGCCGGCGGCCGCATCAACCGCGACACCAGATAGAACAGAGACAAGGAGCAACAGATGAACCTTCGTAATTTCGTCCTCGTTGTCATCGGCGTGGTGGCGGTGCTGCTGCTGTTGCAGAGCGTCTACATCGTGCGCGAGACGGAGCGGGCGATACTGCTGCGCTTCGGTGCGGTCAGCCGGGCGGACGTTCCCCCGGGGCTGCACTTCAAGCTGCCCATCGCCGAAGAGGTGAAGAAATTCGACGCCCGGGTGCTGACCCTGGATTCCAGCCCGGAAACCTACTACACGCTGGAGAAAAAACCGCTCATCGTCGATTCCTTCGCCAAGTGGCGGATCGTCAATGTCGAGAACTACTACACC
This sequence comes from Gammaproteobacteria bacterium, assembly GCA_028821125.1. Classification (GTDB taxonomy): domain Bacteria; phylum Pseudomonadota; class Gammaproteobacteria; order Pseudomonadales; family Azotimanducaceae; genus Azophilus. Next base: position 2,147 of record JAPPHD010000010.1, on the reverse strand, counting down.
GCAAGCTCCGGCGACGAAGGCCGGGCCAACCGCGTGCTGCAGGAGCGGGTCAACGAGGGCCTGCGCAACGCCATCAGCCGCCGCGACATGCACGAGGTGATCTCCGGGGAACGGGATCAGCTCATGCAGGAACTCACCGCGGACCTCAACCGCGTGATGCAGGACGCCGTCGGCGTGGAGGTGATCGATGTGCGGGTGAAGCGCATCGACCTGCCCACCGAAGTCTCCACGTCCGTGTATGAACGGATGAACTCGGAACGCGAAATCGAGGCCCGCCAGTACCGGGCGCAAGGCCAGGAACTGGCGCTCGGTATCCGGGCCGACGCGGAACGGCAGACCGTCGTCATCGAGGCGGAAGCCTACCGGGAGGCGGAACAGATCCGGGGCGACGGCGATGCCATGTCCGCATCCATCTATGCCGATGCCTTCAACAAGGACCCGGAATTCTATGAGTTCACCCGCAGCATCAACGCCTACGCCAAGGTATTCGGCGACAAGAGCGACATGCTGGTGCTCGACCCGAACAGCGAGTTCTTCAAGTACCTGAAGGACGACGAGGGTTAACCCGACGGTAGTTCATCCGACCGTCCGGCCATGAAGCAGTCTTTCCGATGTTCGCCCATTCGGGCGGGCGCAGCGCCCTTGCTGCGAAATCAGCCTGGCCTGTTCATGAACGAACACCCGCTCTTGCCGATCTCGCTGCGTTCATTCACAAAGGGGTCCGGCTAGCATGGGCCGCAATGTCGTCATCATGGGCACCCAGTGGGGAGACGAGGGCAAGGGCAAGGTCGTCGACCTCCTCACCGAACAGGCCGCGGCCGTGGTGCGTACCCAGGGGGGGCACAACGCCGGCCATACGCTGGTCATAGACGGCGAAAAGACCGTGCTGCACCTCATTCCATCGGGCATTCTCCGGCCCGGTGTGCGGTGCTGCATCGGCAACGGCGTGGTGCTCGAGCCGAATGCGCTGCTTGAAGAAGTGGGCCGGCTGGAAGCCAGGGGGGTGCCGGTAAAGGAGCGGCTGCGCATCAGCCCCGCTTGCCAGCTCGTCCTGCCCTATCACGCCAATCTCGATCTCGCCCGGGAGCAGGCGCGCGGCAGCGGCAAGATCGGCACGACCCTGCGCGGCATCGGGCCCGCCTACGAGGACAAGGCCGCCCGTCGCGGCTTGCGTCTCGGCGACCTTTACTACTGGCAGGACTTCGCCGCCAAGCTGGGTGAGGTGATGAACTACCAGAATTTCATCCTGGAAAAGTACTACGGCGCCGAGCCGGTCGACTTCGACAAAACGCTGGACGGCTGCGCGGCCGTGGCGGAGCAGATCCGGCCCATGGTGGCCGACGTGGTGGCGTTGCTGCATCGATTGCGGGAAGCGGGCGAAAACATCCTGTTCGAGGGCGCCCAGGGCACGCTGCTCGACATCGACCTCGGCACCTATCCCTTTGTCACCTCGTCGAATACCACAGCCGGCAGCACGGCCATCGGCAGCGGTTTCGGCCCGGTCTACCTCGACTACGTGCTGGGAATCACCAAGGCTTACGCCACCCGCGTGGGTTCCGGCCCCTTTCCCACGGAACTCTTCGACGACACGGGGAAACGCCTTGCCGAGCGGGGCCGGGAGTTCGGCGCCACCACGGGCCGGCCGCGCCGCTGCGGCTGGTTCGATGCGGTGGCGCTCAGGCAGGCGGTGCGGATCAACAGCATCTCCGGCCTCTGCCTGACGAAACTCGATGTGCTCGACGGCCTTGAGCGCATCCGCATCTGCGTCGGCTACGAAGGGCCGGACGGCCGGGACGGCGCCGCCCGTTTCGGCAGCGAATACTATTCAGAGGTCAAGCCGCGCTTCGAGGACCTCCCCGGCTGGAACGAGTCAACCGCGGGTGTCAGGTCCCCGGACGGGCTGCCGTCGAATGCCAGAGCCTATGTCCGCCGCATCGAAGAGGCGGTCAACGCTCCCATCGACATCATTTCCACCGGCCCGGACCGGGAAGAGACGATCGTACTCAACAACCCCTTCGCCTGACAGTCTTCCCCGCGGTAACCCGTGCGCTGTTTGGATGGAACAACGCGGGGTTCTTGGGAAAGAGTTCGCATGCGGGGCTTCCCTTTCGGCGCGTTAAGCTCGTCCGAAAGCCTTGCGTTACGCA
>JAPPHD010000056.1 GCA_028821125.1 Gammaproteobacteria bacterium | reverse complement strand
GGCATCGGCGGGGAGAGCGCCGGCGGCGGGCTGGCGGCCGCCCTGGCGATCAAGGCCCGGGATGCGGGGGAGTACGCGATCTGTCATCAGCACCTCACCTATCCCATGCTGGACGACCGCACCGGCACGCCCGAACAGCCGGGCGACCCGCTCGTAGGCGAATTCATCTGGACGCGCAAAAGCAACCAGTACGGCTGGCGCAGTTACCTTGGCGACGCCCCCGCCCGGGCACCCCAGGTTCCCGCGCGCCTGGAGGATTTCGCGGGCCTGCCGGCCACCTGGATGGCGACCGCGGCACTCGATCTGTTTCGGGACGAAAACATCGAATATGCGCAAAAGCTGATGCTGGCCGGAGTAAGGACGGAACTGATTTCGTACCCGGCGGCCTGCCACGGGTTCCAGATGGTGCCGGGCACGCAGCTCGCCGGGAGATTCGCCCGGGACCACCTCCACGCCCTGGCCAGGGGGTTGGGCGTGCCCGTTACGCCGCAGGTCTGAACTCGCCACCCATTGAATCGGAGAGTAGCCATCCGAGCATCCCGGATGCGATGTATCGGTGGCCTCGCTTGATGCGGTAGCGTTCCAGCCGCAGCGCGCGTCGCTGCGGACGCCTTTTGCGATCAGTCTACCTTGTGTGTATATTGCCTGATGAGTTTACACATATTGGTTGGGCAGCTCCATGCGGACAAATATCGTGATCGACGATGACCTGATGAATCGAGCCATGCGGGCTACCGGCGCCAAAACCAAGCGCCAGACGGTGGAAATGGGCCTGGTCTCGCTGATCCGGCTGAAGGAACAGGAAGAGATCCGCAAGCTTCGCGGCAAGCTGAGGTGGACGGGCGACCTGGAGCGGATGCGGAGCGACAGATGGTCCTGATCGATTCCAGTGTGTGGATCGACTACTTCAACGGACAGAGCTCCCGCGAGACGGACTACCTGGACCGGTTGCTGGGAAACGATGTCGCGGCGACCGGGGACGTGATTCTCGTGGAAGTGCTGCAGGGTTTTCGCGCGGATGCCGACTACGCGTCGGCAAGGCAGGCACTTTCCGGGCTGCCCGCTTACGACATGCTTGGGCTTAGGCGCAGCGAACGGGCAGCGGGCCGCTACCGGAGGTTGCGCAAGTCGGGAGTGACCGTACGCAAGACCATTGACGTGATCATCGGTTCGTTCTGCATCGATGAGGGGTTGCCCCTGCTGTTCTCCGACCGCGACTTCCTGCCGATGGTCGAGCACCTCGGATTACAGCCCGCCTGCGCAGGCCCGAGCTGAACGCGGCACGTTGCCTTTACTGCGCTGCTTGCCGAACCCGCGCGTTGTCCTTACTGCGTTGCTTGCCGCACCTGCGCGTGGTACGGCATGTGGCTCATCAGTCCCCCGTCCGCGGCAATGGTCTGACCCGTGACATAAGCGGCTTCGTCAGATGCCAGGAAGACGATCAGGTTGGCCAGGTGGGCCGGCTTTCCGCGATAGGGCGTGAGGATGCTGTCGTCGACGATCTCCAGAAAGGGTTCGTTTTCCTTGGCGAACGCGGGAGGCGAAAGCACCAGTCCGGGGCAAATGGCGTTGCACCGGATGCCTTGATGACCGAACTGGGTTGCGACGGATTTCGACAGCATGATCAGCCCGGCCTTGGTGGCACTGTATGCGCAGCGGACCAGGTCCCCCGCCAGGGCATTTACGGACGAGATATTGACGATGGAACCGCCGCCGGACTCGATCATGTGGGGAATCGCGAACTTGCACGCGGCCGCCGGCGCTCTCAGGTTCACCTCGTAGCTGTGATCCCAGAGGTCGAGGTCCGTGCTGACCACGTCCAGATCCTGCATGATGACCTCGGCGATGTCGGAGGCGTTGTTGACCAGGACATCGAGCCTTCCGAAGGTCGAGACCGCCGTCTCAACCGATGCCCGAATCTCGTCAACAACCGTCACATCCGCCTGGATGGCGATGCCTCTCGAGCCAAGACCCTCGATGCGCGCAACGGCTTCTTCGGCTCCCTGAACGTTCTTGTCCACAACGGCCACCGCCGCGCCTTTCTTCGCGAGCAGCATCGCCGTGCTCTCGCCGATTCCCTGGGCGGCCCCGGTGACAATTGCGGTTTTACCTTCAAGTTCCGTCATACGATCCTGGTGCTCCTTCCAACTGATAATGCCGTATCAGCGCGCCCACAAGCGTCCAGATGCGCGGCGGAGGCTCGCTGGCGTACCCAAGATACGTCAAGAGCCGACAACAACGCAGATGGGCGCTTGTGGGCGCGCCCTGCGGGTGACAGCGGGCACGTTCCTGGCAAGGCGCGGTCCGCAGCGATTGCCTGGACATTGGCAAGGGCCGCAACACGGCCATCGGCGGTTTTGCGCCCTCCCGAAGGGCGTGCCGCGCGGTTTCAAACCGAAAACCCGCCATCCACCAGGAGATTGTGCCCCACGACGTAACTCGCATCGTCCGACGCCAGGAACAGGATGGCCGAAGCCATCTCGTCGGGGTCGGCAATGCGCCCGACAGGCGTTCTCTCTGCACCCGCCTGCGCGAACTCCGGATGCTTGGCAATCACAGCCTCCAGCATGGGTGTCACGGTCCCGCCCGGCGCGATCGCGTTGATGCGGATTCCCGAAGCGGCGTACTCGATTCCGGCCGAGCGGGTCAGGCCGAGTACGCCATGTTTGCTGGCGCTATAGAAGGCGGAGAAGGGCGTGCCATTGACCGATGCCGACGAGGTGGTATTCACGATTGCCCCCCTGCCCGCTTTCAGCATCTGCCGGATCTGGTATTTCATGCACAGCCATACGCCCCGCAGATTGACGTTCATGACCTGCTGAAAGGTCTCGTCTTCCTGCTCGTGAATCTGTCCCAAGGGCTGGAATACGCCCGCGTTGTTCACGCCCACGTCAAGGCCGCCGAATCGCTCGACGGCGGTCTCCACCATCCGCTCGACCTGCGCCTCGACAGTGACATCGACGTTGAGCGCAATCGCTTCGCCGCCTTCCGAGGTGATCATGCCCAGGGTCTCCGCATTGCCCTCCTCCTTGAGATCGGCCAGCGCAACCTTCGCCCCTTCGCGGGCGAAGCGAATTGCCGCCGCCCTGCCGATCCCACCGCTCGATCCCGTGACGATTACGGACTTTCCTTTGAATCTTGCCATGCCCATTTCCTTTGTTTTCGGCGCCCTTGCCGAATCAGCGTAATCGCCGCGTTCTCCCGCGGCCGGTCAGTCATCGGGAGCAACCAGAAGTTGACAATGGCTGCCAGTTGTATCACCTTGTCCATATCTAATCAATTGGTCAGTTGATACTCGGATGGCTTCATCCACGATGCCTGACCGACAAGGAGCGCTCGCAACAGACCGTGGCGAGGTGGGGAGCACATTTCATTCATGATAGTTTCCACCCCGGCGAGCCGGGACGCTGACGCGCAATGAGCAAAACAGGGGTATTTTGAGGGTTCCGGGAATCCCACAAGGTTCTCTTAACCTTTTGATAAATAAATACTTCTTCGCCCTTCGCGTCTCACTGCGGCACACTCCGCCAACACACTTTGTTGTGTCAATAGGAGTACCGCTTCATGAACAAACGACCCACCA